>NZ_JAECVZ010000050.1:0-8431 GCF_016055135.1 Thermoactinomyces sp. CICC 10521
CGCGCTATGAAAAACGGGCGGTTTATTTTTGTGCTGCCATTACCTTGATTTCCCTGATGATTTGGCTCAATTAGTGATTCACCAGACACGCCCTAGTGACTCGATTATTTGATGCCAGTTAACTTGTAAGGTGGCAAACCGCAGGATTGCTCCCATTCATTTCACCTCCTTTAGAGCTTCAACCATGCCAAACCCTTGTGAACCATAAGAGCCGATCCCCGCCTCATAGATCACTTGTTGCATCTTCACCGGGGCCTCTACTTCCAATGGAACAAGATATCCCTTGATATTTTTATCCTTAAAACGGGTTAATACAGCCGCTTTACCCAGTTGGAATTTTTCGGGGCGGTAAAGTTGAATGTGTATCTCCTCCCCTTCCGGAAACTCTTCCTGCCAGCGCAGGTAGTACCAATTCTTTAATGAATTTCGCATACTGTCGTAAAAACGGCTATCCAAGGGATGGCTAAAGACGATTTGGTTATTTTTTTGTATCGGGATCACAATTGGGCTTAACGCTTTGTAGACCATGGTTTCGCTAAAAGATACAGGGGGCAGGAAACAGGTCTCCTGTAATGGGAACTTGAATTCAAACAGATCCAAATGCCCATTTGCCCATGCACCTTCAACAAACCGGTGAACGATCTCTGGCATGATCGAATCGATCTGAAAAGAAAGCGTACCTTTCACTTTCATGACCGAATCCAAGTTCACTCTTGAAGCGAAGTTGCACCGGGAAAAAACAAACGGTTTGTATCTTCTTCCCTTGTATTTCAAACCAGTGTTATGCAACCATTCGGACAGTTCAGGTGCGGCTTGCTTAATGCAACGATAGATATAACCGCTTATGTAGTAGCTCAGATCATAAGGCAACAGGATTTCTTTCGCTAAATGAAATTTCACTTCAACACGCATTTGAAAGAACGTCACCCCTTTCTTCTGTCGTAGAAATTATAATGTTGTTCTTTAAGGAGATTAATTCAAAATAATATTTTCTAATAAATCTATCAACTGCCGTTTTTATTTATCTTTCTGTATTTTATTCTAAAATCCTATTTTCACTTGCTTTTTCTGTGAACCTCCCGGGGATTTTGCACGATTGGAGGTTCACAGACTCTTTCCACTTTAGTTATAATGAAAAATAATTGATATTACTGATGTTCACACACGGGTTTAGTTGCATCCATACTGGGATTGAAACTCGGTCATTGACTTGGTATGTTGGGTTTGTGTAATCGTTTAGTTGCATCCATATTGGTATTGAAACACTACGATGATGATCAGACACGAAGAGATGAGCCACGTGTTGAATCGATATCGGGATTAAAAAGGCATCCGTACCTTATTATTCCAAATATATCAAAAGAATAAGACAGATATTCTTACGTGGCTGATTTCGCCCCGGCCAATCTAACAAACCAGGGTATTGCGCCCTGGACTCTTCATTCAGCCTCTTGGTTGATCATTAAGTGTCCAAGTATACCAAAGCTGCTCGTTTATTTCCGTTGTAGAACGGATGAACTTGTACAAGTGATTGCACTAATGCTCCATCATTCCTTGTATGATTGCGAATATTTCGACTTGAATGTCGTTCGTACAGCTACAGGGAACAGGCGATCATCAAACATGCCCCCGCTTGCTCTCCTTCCCCGAAATCTCACAAAAAGACCAGGGAAACAGATCACCCCTGGTCTTTTTATCATGCAAGAATCTGCATAACTATAATGCAATCTCTGTTTTACTTGATCTTCTGCCTAGAGAAGGTCTTGCATGCACCGATATTTCAGTTATGTACATAGAGATCTTACGATCAAGCGTGATCGTTCATAATCTTGGTCACACTCTATTTCACCCTAAAAGGCAAATCTGAGCAGCAATCCAATCAGCCCCTCGTCGGGTGCCTGTTTTCTTTAATAATACCTGTTTGTCGGTTGTACATAACGCACTTTATAGTGATCCAGATTATCCAGATCAACCTTCGTTAAATCTCCCGATATATCGTATCTTTCCAACAGATATTTATATTGACGTTCCGAATCAGACGTTATTTCCGGGTAATGCTTTAGTTCGTCAGTATAAACAAATACCTGTATCGAAGCATTATGAAAGGTTTTCTTTAGCTCTCTCAAAAGATTACTTATATCTTCCGGTGCCTTTCCTCCATGCTGATAAACTTCCAAAACCAAATTCAGCGTAAAATGCTCCCCTTTCTTGCTACTTAAGACATGATAGAAAGAGGGGATGTCCTTCCCATACTTCTGGCCAATATTCCCTTCCAAATCGTCATAATCAATCTTCTCTGTGTCTATACTCCTCAAGCTCACATTCTTCTCCAGCAATTTCTGTATATCTGGCTGCACTTGATTTAACCATATCGTCTGTACATAATCATCTCTAAACTCACCGGGAGGGTCATAAATAACCGTTATTTTGGTTCCATCCTGTACTGCACCTTTTATCTGATAATAAGCCCCAAAAATATCATCTTTCCATACTTCATCTACCCTAAATGTCTTATGGTATGTTTTCTCCACATAATCCATAGCCAATTTTCCTACTCTTTTCTCTTCTGAAGGGCTCATCTTCGAAAGATCCACATACTGCTTCTCTTCCATTTCATATTCTGAGTAAGAAGAACAAGCTATCAAAAAGCTGCAAACAAGTACCATAACAACCAACATTACACCCAACTTCTTATATAATCCCATCACAGTTTACTCCAACCTCGTCTTATCTTGATAACTTTGCGGATCTAAAGTCTGTAAGTACCAAAATGTGGTCTCCACATCATAAGAAACCTTATCCATAGAAATCGTATATGAGTTCTTCCCATACTCAACATTCAATCTAAACAACTTGAGTTGATCTTCAGTTATCCCTTTGGCCAGGAGCTTTTTCTTCAGACTTACCAAGGTTTCCGCTTCTTGCCTCCACCGTTCCGGGGTTAAGGGATGCTTTGGTGCCGCATCCATCTTATTCACATTCCCATTCTTGGTTACATAGATTCCTACATCTTCAACCCAGTGATCCAGCTCATCTCTATAAGATGGAAATGTCTTAGGGTCTTTGAACGGAGTGCCTTTATTGAAAACCTCGATAGATACCTGATCCCGAGTGCTCAAGCCCATTGCCAGTTCTACATCTCTGGATAAGTCATCATCTGCCTGACTATCCCAAACTCGCTCAAGATAATCGTCGTTACAAAACTTGTCTTTAATCCCATAAAAGACTGTAAACGTCACTCTCGGGTAGTCTTTATCGTAGGGAGTAACACTCACATGAAGACTGTCGCACGGCCCCGCCTCAGAGCATTTGGGTCTCTCAATCTCTTCAAACATAACATCTTTGATCCCATACTTCTTGCTCAAGTAATTCGAGACATCATGTTTCACGACATCTGGATCGTAGGGCGGAATCCAGATCTGGACACAAGAATAAACCAGGAATGAAATTAGTGAAGCAGATGCCAGAGCAGGTAGTAACAAGAGTATAAACTTTTTCTTCTTAGACAATTTCTATCCTCTCTTTCCTTATTAAATATAACTTCTCAGTAAAGATATAACTTACACCCCCGGAAAAGAATCCCGGACGATTCAGGAAATCGACTAGGCTGGGTATATCATATCGGATCCGGCACTGAAATTGCCTCCAACATCGGACAAATCAGCCGGATCCATTAATAGTATTGGTTTGATCATCGTTAGTCAGCAATGCCAGGATCTTCTTCATTACGCCATCCCATGATACCAGCCAAAAGCTGAAGTTTACCGGGAGTACCATTTTGCTTTCATCCCTGCCGGAGATGTATTTACTGATTCGTCAAAACCGTTTGCTATGTACTCCCTGTTTCAATTCTCTTACCAAAGAATTGATCCTCGAAGATGTCGTATTGCCGAATTTTCGCAGGCAGTTTCAATCCTCCTGCTTGAGGTGTATTGATTGAGACGGCGTTCGCTGAAACCTTCAACGTCTTTATCTCCCTCCGGGTCTTTCCGAACATCTCCTCGATTCGGCTGAGTTTCGGGCTTTGTTGACTGGATTACCTCCGACCTAAAAGTCAGATCCCCCTTTGTTTTTGCGGACTTTGGCGTTTCCGAACACCCCTCGGGTCTTTTTCGAAGCTTCCGGTGTTCGCAAATGCCGAAATACGCAAATCTTCTTTTATACGAAGATCATTTTTTCGAATATAAATTTTTTCATATTTTTATCTTCAATTATAGGTTATCTATCTTATATTTTTCAACATAACCTGCTACCGATTGATAGGCTGGGGCTGATTGGCCGATTTTCTGACAGAACCCGGCGGTACATTCCCCCCTTTACTTTCACGCAGCGTCAACGTTTATGATGAAACGGGAGGGATCTCCGTGAGAAGAATGCAGATCAAGGAGATGGCGGAGCGGCTGGGAATCACGCCACGCGCCATCCGCTACTACGAGGAAAAGGGTCTGATCGCGCCACCCAAAGAACCGGACAACCGATACCGCACCTTTAGTGAGGAGGAGGCATGGCGTCTGCAAACGATCGTGACGTTGCGCCGCATCGGCATGCCGGTAAGTGAGATCAAAAAAGTGCTGGCGGAGGTGGACCGCGGCCACGAACATGTCGTCACACGCTACCTGGAACTGCAACGGGCCGCCACATTCACCGAGTGGGTTCGACTCAAACATCAATTAGAGATCATTGAGCAGATGATTCAAAACGGGGAACAAAACAGCTCCCCTTCCTGGGATGATTGGTACCGTCTTACACGCCATTGGCAAGAGCGGGAACAATGGAGGTTAAAGTGGCGAGACCTTTGGGCGTTTGATCAGCAGGCGGAAACGTTTGACCAGCGTGTGGAGCGAAATGATCCGCTGGACCTGTATGCGGAGTATGACCACGCCTTGCAAACGCTGACCGAGTGGATTGATGCCCGTCCGGGGGAAACCGGCTTGGATCTGGGAGCGGGAACAGGCAATCTAGCCGGACGGTTTTTCGCAAACGGAATCCGGATGGCCGCCGTGGAACAGTCGGCGGAAATGCTGAGACGCTGCCGGGAGAAATTTCCCGCAATGACGACCAAACTGGGCAATTTTTTAGCCATCCCCTTTCCTGATGATGCTTTCGACTTTATCGTCACCAGCTTTGCATTTCATCACTTGCGCGAGGAACAAAAACCGCTGGCACTGGAGGAGATGCACCGGGTTTTGCGTCCGGGTGGCAGAATCGGTATTGTCGATTGGATGATCGAGAGCAACGAGACGTTTCACGCCTGGAAAGAGAAGATCCGCCGGGCAGGCAGAACGGATGTGCTGAAGGAGATGGCGTCGGAATACTATGTTCACCTGGAATGGCTGTGCCAATGGTGGATATCCCGGGGATATGACGTTCAATACCGGTCGTTGACACCCATGTTGCACGTATGGATGGCGAGACCGCGCGACGATGTGAGAAGGATACCATGAAAATTTTTATTAAGGATCCGTTGATTTTAGATTATAAGGATCAGGAAAAACAATTTCATCCATATCGAGCCAATATCGTTATCGAAGATGATCAAATTGCCGATATCACTAACGATCTTCCCGCTGATTTGTCTGTTTTTGATGTAATCATTCATGCGTCTCATTGCGTGGCGCTACCGGGATTGATTAATGCGCACAACCATTCCCCCATGAGTTTACTGCGCTCCTTCAGCGATGATTTGCGGCTGATGGAATGGCTCAACCGAAAAATGTTGCCTGCCGAAGCAAACATGAATCAGGAGGATATTTATTGGGGGGCGTTATTGGGAATTGCCGAGATGATTAAATCGGGAACCACCGCTTATGCGGACATGTATATACATATGGATCAAATTGCCCAAGCTGTACATGATTCCGGCATCAGGGCATCTTTGACCCGCGGTCTGGTGTTTCTCGATGATGATGGCGGACAGCGTTTGAGAGAGGGGATTGATTTGGTTAAATCCTGGTCCGGAAAAGCGGATGGCCGTATCACGACGATGATGGGCCCCCATGCTCCGTATACATGTCCCCCGGACCAATTGAAAGAAGTGATGGAGATTGCCAAAGAGCTACAGGTTCCGATTCACATCCATTTAGCGGAAACGCAGGAAGAGGCGGAAAAAATCAATCACAAATACGGAAAGAGCCCAACCGAATACCTATACGATTTAGGCTTGTTTGACGGTGATTATCATGTGCTCTTGGCCCATGCCGTTCACCTTGATGACCATGACATTGCATTATTGCAGAATATGAAAGGCGGCGTGGCACACAATCCTTTCAGCAATATGAAGTTGGGTTGTGGAATTGCCCCTGTTTATAAATTTTTGGAAAAAGGGATTTTGGTTGGATTGGGTACCGATGGTGCAGGAAGCGCTACTTCCCTCGATTTGTTCAAAGAAATGAAGATGGCATCCGGGCTGCAGAAATTAGATCGGTTTGATCCAGCGATCATCGATGCACATGCGATTCTTCGAATGGTCACGATAAATGGTTCTACACTCTTGCAAATGGATGATCAGGTTGGAAAGATTGAGGTTGGGAAAAAGGCAGACTTAATTCTGGTGAATATCAATCAACCACACTTGGTGCCACATCATGATTTGGTCTCGCTGCTGGTATATTCCGCTTTCGGTCAAGACGTGATGACAACAATTGTGAATGGAAAGATCCTGATGAAAAACAGAGAACTGTTGACGATTGACGAAGAAAGACTGTTGTACGAGGCGCAACAACGGGCAAAACGGATTGTGGAAGGGGTTTAATAATTGAATTAACAGGGGCAGAGTCAGCATCCGGCGACTCGGTACTTTCCAATAAACAGGAACATTTTTAGATTTTTCAATTTATATACCCCGGCTTAGCGAGGCGATGGACGCCTCTTTTTTGTAAAAGGCAGGCAGCAATTCTCAAATATGGAGCCATTTCTCTCAGAGCGAACAAACCGTGCGTGCAAAAATCTGTCAACCCCCGGGTTTTTACAGGCGCTGGAGGTTGACAGACTTTTTGTTTTAGTGACTAGCGCAACACGATGGTCTCCTGAGGTTTATTTATTGATTCGGCAAAGGGGGTGAAAAAATGGCCCGCAAACAACGGATGTTTCAATCCTCCTACCGGAGGTGTACTTGTTGATTCGGGGAGATTTGAAGGAGAAGGATGGAAGGGTAGTGTTTCAATCCTCCTACCGGAGGTGTACTTGTTGATTCAGCGTTCACTGTACCCTTTGATTTTATTGAGTTTGTATGCGATTTTCCGAACATCTCCCCGATTTGGACAAGTTTCGGGCTTTATTGATTGGATAACCTCCATCCAAAAAGTAGTGTTCCCTCTTATCTTATGCGGGCTTTGGCGTTTCCGAACACCCCCTGGGTCTTTTTCGAAGCTTCCGGTGTTCGCAAATGCCGGCGAAAATTTTTCATATTTTATCTTCAATTATAAGTAATCCATTTTGTTGTTTGCAATACAGCCTGGTAACTAGTTAGTGAGACGAACCGCCCATGTATACTCCAGGATTGATATATATGACAGCAGCAGGACAACCGGCACCTGTATTAGAAGAAATACAAGAGATTCACACTGTCTATACTAAAGGAGGGTATAACATGGTCAAACCAATTCATATCGATCCTGCTTTGTCAGATGCGGCCCCACAACTAAAACTGGGTATTTTGACCGCTACAGTTCAGAACACAGAATATGATGAAGAACTGTGGGGCAAGATCACCAATCAAATTTCTATAATCAAAAAAACTTATACGGGGGCTAACATCACCGGCCTCTCTCCGATTGCATCATTACGAAACGTCTATAAAATCCTTGGAAAAGACCCATCCCGTTATCGAGGTTCTTCGGAAGCCTTGCTGCGCCGTGTACTTCAAGGCAAGGGATTGTACCAGGTCAATACTATCGTTGACATCAATAATTTAATCTCGCTGAAAACGCTGCACCCGGTTGGTACTTATGACTTATCCAAATTAGTGCCACCCTTTACGTTTCGTGTCGGTGAACCAGGACAGTCATACAAAGGTATAGGTAAGTCGAACATCAACCTTGAGAACCTCCCGGTTTTCGAAGATGAACACGGGCCTTTCGGCTCCCCGACCAGCGACTCGGAAAGGGCCATGATTTCGCTTCACACAAGGCAGATCATGATGGTGATTATCAGCTTTTCAGGTGATGGTCTCTCACCTGCACTTACTGAAGCGGAAGCCTTACTTAGAACCCATGTAAAAGCGACCGGGATCTCTTCAGTAATTGCTGAGGGAAAAAAGAGGGAGGGCGTTGATCTATAACTCATTTTGGAGACAGTCTACCAGCAGTAACATAAAACCACTCTTTTACAGAGTGGTCGAGATTGATGACAAACCCCCCCCTTTTCTTCGGAAAAGGAATGGGGTTTTGTATATTTCTAGGATATATACAGATAAAGTAAACCTGATGTGACC
>NZ_JAECVZ010000051.1:0-8378 GCF_016055135.1 Thermoactinomyces sp. CICC 10521
GATGAATTCGTCCTGAACATAGAAACCTTCCTTCGGAATTTTTTTTATACCTTTTCAACAAAAAAAGGCTGTTGACCTTCTTTGTCAACAACCTCAAAAACATGCCGCCTTTGGCGGCATGTTTTCAATCTTACTGTTTACCAAGCCATTCATTTACTTGTTTCGGATGGCTTTTAACCCATTCAGCAGCAGCTTGATCCGGAGACATTCCATCGTGGATCTTCAGCATGACTTCTTCCATATCCTCTTTGCTCCAATGAAACCGATCCAAAATCGCATACGCTTCCGGCATGTCCTTCTTCAGGCCTTTACGCACAATGGTATGGATCGATTGCGGACCACCATAAACTCCGTCCGGATCATCCAGGAATTTCAATTTATATTTTAAAAACTTCCAATGCGGTTCCCAACCGGTTATCACAATCCATTTCTTCTGTTTATACGCCTTGTCCAGGGAAGCTACCATCGAAGCATCCGTGCCCGAGATCAACTGATAGCCATTCAGTTGATATTGTTTCATTAGTTTCTCCGTCAGTTGCATTTCGCCGGATCCTGGGTCGATACCGATGATTTGCCCGTTGAATTTATCGCGGTACTGATTCAGCTGATCAACGGAATTGATCGGTACATATTGCGGAACAACCAGCCCAATTTTTGCTCCCGTCAGGTTAGGACCCAAATCGTCAAATTGTCCCTTGTATTTTTCGACAAAAATTTTGCTTGATGACGGCAACCAGGCACAGACGTGAGCATCCGCCGCTCCGCTGACGACGCCTTCCCACATGGGGGCAGCTTCCGTCTCTTGAATTTCAACATCGTAACCGGCTTTTTCCAATACCTGTTTAACCACATTGGTGCTGGCAATTTCCGAATCCCAGGCGACATAAGTCAGCACGATTTTTTTCTTGCCGGATCCGTCTCCGACATAGGAATAAACCGTCATCCCCAGCAGGGCAATGATCGTGGCAATCGTCAACCATTTGCGGACGATCACCATCGGCGTTTTTTTATTGACGGCGGCTGTTTTCGCATTTCCGAGATTCTGGGTGACACGGTCAAGGATAATGGCAATGATGGCAATCGCCAATCCGGCTTCAAATCCCTTTCCGACCTGCAGACGGGAAATCGATTGGAGCACAATCTTGCCCAATCCGTCTGCGCCAATCATGGAACCAACCACAACCATTGACAAAGAGAGCATGATCGTTTGGTTGATCCCGGCCAGAATGGTCGAACGAGCCAACGGCAATTCCACCTTGATCAATTTCTGCCAGGAGGTTGTCCCAAAGGCATCGGCAGCCTCTTTCAGTTCTCCGGATACTTGACGCAATCCCAAACTTGTCATGCGAATGGTGGGCGGCATCGCAAAAATGATTGAAGCGATTTCCGCAGGCACATTCCCCAGCGCAAAGAAAAAGACAGCCGGAATCAGATAGATGAAAGATGGCATAGTTTGCATAAAATCAAGGACAGGAAATAAAAAACCTTTCATTTTGTCGCTGCGACCGGTCAATATCCCCAGAGGAATCCCGATCACAATGGAAATCAAGGTCGCAGTGAGAACCAACGCAATCGTCAATACGCTGTCTGACCATAATTGCAAATCATAAATCAGCATTAAACCGATGAATGCAAAAATGGCAATTCTCAAGCGACTAACCAACCACACCAGCAGGGTCAGCAGCAGGATCATCCAGATCGGTGGCACAGCGGACAACAAATGTTGAAAGAAATCAACAGTCGGCCCAATCGCTCCGTTGATCAAATCGAACAGCGGCTTAAAATGAATTTGCAGCCACTGGATAAACGCATCTACCCATTTGTCTAAAGGAATACGCGGCAAACTCATTCGGAATCACCTGCCTGTCCAGCCAGAGCAGCAAAAATGGCTCCTCTTCCGACCGCTCCGGCCAGCCGTCCTTCCTCATCCACCACAGCGGCCGGATAAGAAGAATCGGACTGGGCCATAAGCTGAAGAATCTCCCTTAACGGTGTATCTTTCTGGACGCGGACAAGATCCCGGATCATCACATCCCGCATCTCTTTTCCTTCACGTAACGCCTGTTTTGCCTGCTCAGCCGTGAGCATTCCATGAAGCTTACGATCGCGATCCACGACGAGCATTGCCGGAACACCTTTATCCCGCATCAGCTTTAAGGCAACTCGCAACCCATCCTTGCCGAGAATGATTGATTCCGCTTTTCGCATAATCGACTCAGCGGTCAACACTTTGGCCAGGTTGACATCTTGCACAAATCGCTCGACATATTCGTTGTTGGGATTGGTCAAAATATCCTCAGGCGTTCCGATTTGCACAATTTCCCCATCGCGCATAAGGGCGATCCGATCCCCGATTCTCAGGGCCTCGTCCAAATCATGGGTAATGAAAACAATAGTTTTATGCATGGATCGTTGCAATTCGAGCAACTCATCCTGCATATCCTTGCGAATGAGCGGGTCCAAAGCACTAAAGGCCTCGTCCATCAACAGGATATCGGGATCATTAGTCAGTGCCCTGGCCAGCCCCACCCTTTGTTGCATTCCGCCGCTCAATTGGTTCGGGTAACTTTCCGCCCAGGCTTCAAGCCCCACCAATCGCAAACTTTCCATTGCCTTCTGTTTTCGTTCCTGTTCGGGAGTACCCTGAATTTCCAAGCCGAACTCCACATTCGACAACACTGTGCGATGAGGAAATAGGGCAAACTTCTGAAACACCATTCCGATCTTTTTGCGCCGGACTTCACGCAATTTTTCCTGGGACATTTTGACGATATTTTCCCCGTCAATCAATACTTGTCCATCAGTCGGTTCAATCAGGCGGTTTAGCATTCGAATCAATGTTGATTTACCGCTTCCCGATAAACCCATAATCACAAAAATCTCGCCGGTGTACACAACAAAATCGGCCTGATTGACTCCGACCGAAGCACCGGTTTCTTTCAATATCGTCTTTTTATCCTTTCCCTCCTTTAACATTTTCAGTGCTTTCTTCGACGAACGACCATAAATTTTGGATAAATTTTCTACTTTTATCTTTATTGTTTCCAAAAAAACACCCCTCTCTCTTAACCTACTAACCGTAAATGTCATTTCTTAAACCACTTTTTTGCTTTTTTTCTTTAATAACCAATCATTACCATAAAAAATTACTTTTTTCTCACCAGGGGTACCGACAGAAAAACGCGATTTTGCCACGCTAAGAACTCAGAGAAGTGAAAAACCCGATTTTCAACCACGTTAAGGGTTGTGATCGGGTTTTGTTGTCTGATTGTATATTTAATCGGTGTATTGATATGTTCCCAATTGAGCGGTGAAAATATGGAAGATCATATTTAGCGCTGTTCCTCTTTGGTATTGGTCAATCAATGAACGTTCTCGCAGTTCCCCTTGACTTATAAAACGTAAAGCTTTCACTACATGATTTTCCCGGTTATATGAACGGAATTTGTTCATAACAAGCGACGCAGAAACACTTTCCCATCTAAGATTGAATGGGAGATACGCAATACCTGATCGCAATTTTGCAAGATCACTTGAGGATTAATCTTTTTAAGCAAATCTGAAATCTTGGGAAACCATTAGGCAGATCGAGGGGAAAAAAAGTGCGCATCCCCTGTATTTCAAATCCCGGGCGCAAATCGAAATCCAAATATATGGCTTAATCCAAAAACTTGATCAGTATAGCCCGCGGCATCCGTATCATGTTTTTTGATTTCTAAATCTGTTTCATGGTGGAGAATCTTATCGATGAGGAGAATTGATCACTGACAAAGCGATTCAGCATAGACGGAAAATCCCCCGGCTTGGACACGCATCCCATCACCCATATTTTTCGTTTTCACTTCTGAGCCGTTTGAAGGATTGAGGAACGGGCTCTCCATTCGTGTCATCTTTCGTCTTTTATGCACCAGAACCCGTTTTATTGATAATGCCGTGTGGATATTTTCGATATTTGAGTTTTCGCGTTGTTGGCAATTCTAAACGAACATTACCTGATCTGGGTGCTCTTCGGTTACTTGTCAAAGTAATTCGAGTATTAGCTCTTCCGCAAGCGAAGTTATTTGTCTAAACCCAACGCTTCTGCAGAGTCCTTCTACTATTTGGAAGGAATTGCACCTTCTGTTCAGGCACCACCTAAAACGTGTATTAGGGATTTGGGTGTTGGGGGGCTATTTCCAGTCCATACATTTCCGAAATTATCCTCGGCGTAGTATGAACGCACTCTTCTGGTGCTTCCAACATAAACACGTTCAGTCGCACCAGGCTCCACTCTAAACCACACTGTCTTCACATATCCCTCAGGACAAGTCCCAGGAACTACCTGATGATTAATGCAAATGAATACGGTATTGGGAGTAAGGTTACGAAACGAGAGGGACATCTTCATCACCTCTTTTTAAATTATTAATCTCACTTATATGGATTTTTTCAATAAAAGTGTTAATCGACTGTGGGGATATAATAGTAGATCCAGAGAAAGAACAGGGATATTTTGGAAAATTATGTGATAATTCCGCCAGATTCCTCTCGACTTGGATTATGGCTTCTGGACTTTCTGTGCATGGGACAGGTCGAGAACTTTGTAAAGGTGGCCAAGAGTCAATACTTCATCCCGATGCCCTCTGTATCCAGCTTGGATGAACTTAACCAATGGCAGGTTGAAAAGTGCATCGCTTACGAGACGACCACTGTTCCCCGTACTTCACTTACCGTCAGGGAGGCAAGCCTATGAGGAAGACAAAGCGCACATGTTACCGCTGCCTCCACGTCCGTGAGCTTGCGATCCAACCCGGTATGGGAACAGCAATTCGCTTTCCATGGTCACCTTGGAGAAAACAGCTTTGACTATGCCTCCTCAGAGCTGAGGTGAAAGGTCTTTGCTGAGCGAGTGGAGTTCTGCCACAAGGGAGAACTCATTGAGACACATCCGCGATGTTTGGGACAAGGCCAAGAGGTGCTCAACTACGACCATTTTCTCGATCTTCTCCTTCAGAGGCCGGGCGCGGTCTAGTATGCCCGACCGTTGAACCAAGCAAATCTTCCGCCCAGCTGTGCGCAGTTTCGGGACAAGTGCCAACACTGCCCGGGAGGGATAAAAAAATTTTTCGCATTCTTCTCTCCACCGTGAGTTTGAGCCCTCCCCAGTTGAAATTTCCCATGATGAAGAACGTTTCGCACCAAATAAAAGAAGCAAAGCCAAACTTGGACTCTGCTTCCGTTTTCGTCCGCGATTCCCATTGTGTCGTGAGGAGATTCTTCTTGCTCTGCTTTTCTCCACACGTCGCGACAGGTTGAAGGGATGTACGGAACCCGTCTTCCATCTTCGCTTGTGATCAGGAACTGCTGGAAGAGCTACACGAACTGCTGTCCCGCCAGTGACTGCTGGAAGAACTGTCCCAATACCCCCAATCATGACAATGATGCAGCATATGTTTCAATATCTTGGTGGCTTTTTTGCTGTGCCGGTACGCTTTGTACAAGGAATGATGATCCATCTTTTTGTAATGATGTTTGGGATAGTGAAACATCGGATACTTGGGAGGCGCAGGAACCATCGGGGGCATGGGAGCCACCGGAGGCATGGGATGCATGGGAGGCTTAATGCGTTCCAACAAAATCCACTCCTTTGGATTAAAGATGCACGTTGCTATCCTATGATCGTCTATCCATATTTGAACCGGTTCATCCGCCCCATTTTCCCATGGTTCCAGCCTGAAAAATTTATTTCAACTTCCCTTGCAAATATGCCAAGCTTTGATGGACGGAGCGCATCGGGTCATAATCAAATTCCTCCTGTTCCACAATCAGCCAGGAAAGGTTCCACTCGTTGGCCAGGGCGACAATTGCAGGGATGTCAAGAGAACCGGCTCCTACTTCCGTACTGACTGCTTTGCCGTTTACCCGTTTCATATCCTTCAGATGGAGTGCAATCAATGAATCTCTGTATTTTTTCATCAATTGAACGGCATTGAATCCGGAATATTCAGCCCAATATATATCCAATTCCATTTTGACCAATTGTGGGTCCGTTTCCGTAAACAGGATATCAAATCCTGTTAATCCGCCAAATTTTTGAAATTCGAAATCATGATTGTGATAGGCGAACATGAAACCGGCCTCTTTGCACTGTTGTCCCAGTTGATTAAACGTTTCTGCCAATCGTTTAAAATCATCAGCTGTCGTCCTCATCTCTTGCGGCAGCCAAGGAACAACCAACAAGCGGTTGCCGATCTGCTCATGATACCGAAACACGGACTCAATCCGATCCGGTGCAAACTCAGACAAGGGAACATGGCTGCCCGCTGCAGTCAATTTTTTCTCTTCCATCATTTTTTTTACCGCCATGGCAGGTGCTTCGAAAAAACCGGCGAATTCAACTCCCTCATATCCCAAGTCGGCTACCCGGCGGAGTGTCCCCAAAAAATCCTTCTCAGCCATGTTATTTAACGTCCAAAGTTGAAGTGCGATTTTGCACATTAACGCCAATCCTCCTCAATCGGGCATGGTTTTTCGAGCGATTTCGCCATTTCAACCCGCTGATTCAACCTGCGGCCATGGGTCAGAAGGGAAAAGTCCGTGGTTCATTTTGCACTGACACCCATTTGGTTGTGGTAAATTCTCCAAGCCCCCAATTTCCGCCAAAACGTCCGTAACCCGAAGCTTTTTCACCACCGAAAGGAATATTGGGTTCATCATTGACCGTTTGGTCATTGACATGAACCATCCCGGCCTGGATTCGCTGGGCGACACGAACTCCGTGCTCAATCGATCCGGAGAAAACCGCGCTGCTCAACCCGTATGAATTATCATTGGCAATCTCTATTGCTTCTTCTTCACTTTCAACGGGAAGGATACAGGCGACAGGGGCAAAAAGCTCCGTTTGGGCAATTTTCATGTCATTACGCACATCTGCAAGAATATAAGGCTCAAGAAATTGATCATATGCTTTTCCTTCGAGAATCAGCCTGCATCCCTGTTGTACAGCATCCTCGATCAAAGAAAGAACGCGGGGAATGGCATTTTTATTGATTAACGGTCCAATAAAGGTATCCGGTTCCGCCGGATTTCCGACTTTCAGCTTCTTCACTTTTTCCGCAAACAAACGGATAAATTCTTCATATCGACTTTTATGTACGATGATGCGGTTAATCGACATACAGATTTGCCCCTGATGCAAGAAAGCACCGAAAACCGCAGCCTGCACCGCCTTTTCAATATTTGCATCTTCCAGCACGATAAAGGGGTTATTGCCTCCCAGCTCCAGATGCAGTCTTTTGAGATGTTTTCCGCAAATTTGGGCGATATGCCGGCCTGTTTCAGTTGAACCCGTGAAAGAAATCAGCCGTGGAACGGGATGTTCAATAAAGGTATCACCAATTTCCTCGATTTCCCCGACAACAACATTAAACACCCCTTTTGGCAGACCGGCATCTTCAAACAGTTTGGCGAGAAAAAGACCACCCGATATGTATGTCTGCGAATCCGGTTTCAAAACAACGCCATTACCTGTTGCCAAAGCAGGAGCGACCGCACGTAAGGATAAAATAAACGGGAAGTTGGACGGGCTGATGATCCCAACGACTCCATGCGGTTTACAATAAACCCGGTTCTCTTTTCCGACGACAAATGAAGGGTGAACCGTTGTGTTCATCTGAAAAGGGTATTTGGCTGCCTCCTTCAACATGGAGAAAGCCGATTTTGCTTCAATGCTGGCTTTGATCCGGGTACTGCCCGATTCGGCAATCAAGATCTCGATGAGTTCGTCGGCCCGTTCTACCATCAGTGCCGCAGCTTTTTCCATTACCATTGCCCGATTGTAGGGGTTCAATTGTTCCCAGGCTTTCTGGGACTGTTTCGCTTTCTCATAAGCTCGGGCAATATCATCGCGATTCGCCAACTGAAGGGTGGATAATGTTTCACCATTATAGGGATTTACATTTTCATAGCGGGTCGGGCTTGAACCATCAATCCATTCCCCACCAATATATTGCTTATTCCAATACGTAAAATCATACATGATTGTTTTCTCCTCCATTTCTTTTTTATTTTATAGTACAATATTAACTTTCAATATTATTGTTATTATACTATAAACGTGATTACATTCAGTAAAAAAAGGGAAAATATGAACGGTTCTCCAGAACTATTCAAGTAGAAATAGCTGCTCATTTCGACAGGAAATCCAGAATTAAAATGGAACTCGCCATGATTGTCATCGTCCCTCCAACCAAGCGATTTCCATTATTCTCGTATCCGTTCTCTCTGTTTTATCCCATATATGAGGTTGTTGACAAAGAAGGTCAACAGCCTTTTTTGTTGAAAAGGTATAAAAAAACATTCCGAAGGAAGGTTTCTATGTTCAGGACGAATTCATCCAG
>NZ_JAECVZ010000052.1:0-8247 GCF_016055135.1 Thermoactinomyces sp. CICC 10521
GAAGAAATTTGGCGGTATTATTCGAAGGGGATTTATTCGACGGGGAGTGGGTCAATTCTTTTTCGGCGATCCTGGGTCAATTATAGACCGGCGGTAACAATATGACCCAGTAGGCAAATAACAGACTAAAACATCTGCCTGAGCATCCCTCAATTTCTTGGTAACATATTTTGTCTCTACTTGACGCGCTTGCTCCGCAGGTCTAATGATTTGAGAAAGGTGCCCATCAATCCCATCCAGAAGTGGTCCAGCTGTTACAATAACATTTTGCAAAGGAATATCTATATGTTTTTTTGCAATATTTGGCTCGGTAAAAGCCGCATCAGCCAGATCCAATCCAACTTTTCGTTGATCTACTTCAAAAGCACAAACGAAATCAATATCCTTAACTCTATAACCGCCGATTTCCTCATGCATAATTCCAGAAAGGCTTTGACCGGCCTCTTCTCTTTTGGCCATAGCAACCAATTGGATAAGACTGGAAGCACATGATCCAACTCCAGCAATTGCGACCCGAATATTATTAGGCAAAATAAACACAACCTTTCAAATATATTTTCGAATAACCCGCTGACAAAACAATTTACCAATTTAGGCTCTTCCCATCTCGAAAAAAACCTCCTGATGGACCATCATTGGGCAATGTTGCCGCCCATACGATCCCCTTAGCACCTTCTTCAACAGATCGGACTGCCCTTGATCCCCCCATTCGGGTTCGAACCCAGCCAGGACAAACAGCATTTACTAATATATTAAATCCAGCGGCCTCTGCTGCAATTATACGAGTCACGATGTTCAGGGCCGCTTTAGATATTCGGTAAAAAGGCCCACTACGCAAATCTCGTCGAATTGATTCATTTACTTGCATACTTGCGATCCTTCCCATTCCACTTGAAACATTTACAATCCTTCCGTAGTTAGCCTGCTTCATATACGGAAAAAAGACTTGAATTAGACTTAATGCTCCGCACACATTCGCTTCCATTGTAGATATCAATAGTTGAGCATCCATTTCTAATATGCTTGGATATTGGCCATTCATTTCATTATCCAAAAACACACCTGCATTATTTATTAGAACATCAACTCTGCCAAACTCCTGTGTAATAAAATCTCTGAGACATTCGATACTTTTTTGATCAGTGACATCAAGTTGATGACCAATAACCATCTTCCCGGTACAATCAAGCTCTTGTGCAGTTCTATGTGCATCATTTTCATTGCGAGCAGTCAGACAAACTTGGTAACCCTTAATTTTCAGTTGCCAACATACTTCTTTTCCAATGCCTCGATTAGCGCCTGAAACAACAGCAACACGTTTTTCTCCTATCTTAAACACCTCCTATCATTAAGCTCAAATTGTCTTAATCACTGAAGTTAAGAGTCTTTTAACAGAAACAGCGGCGTTTAAAGACCAGTCGAGATACCAGTTTAATAGTTCGGGAGTTTCAGTATACATAAGACGCAAATAGCGACCGGTAGGCAAAAAATGAAGCTGTAATATAGGAATAATCACTTGTAACTCAAGGAGAGATAGATTATTATGTGCCGAGTAGGTTTGAAGAAATGTTTTTGTACGTCTAGGATCAATAGCAAAACTCCCACGTTTTTTTCGTGTTAAGAAAAATGCTGCTATTGCCAGGTCATAAATACGTGGTCGAACTTCAATCGTGTCAAGATCAAGCACTGAAATAATTCGATTTTGACTAAATATTAAATTCGTCCCATGAAAATCTCCATGTGTAAGAACATAGGGAAGGGTCTGATACAAATCAAATGAAAGTAATGAGAGTGAATCTTCCAGGATATCAGCATATTTAGATGAGAGCTGTGTAACTTGTTCTTTATTACAACAATTTAATAGTTCAATTTCTGTCTCTTTTAAGCAGACATCAGGGTGTTCTAACCAATACTCAATACCGATATTGGGATTAGGAGGACCTGACGGCAAGTTTTTAATATTATGCAAATCAAGAATTATGCGTATGGCTTCGACCATATCAGTATCTTGACCAAGCTGAAAAAATCTCCCTTTAACATAGGGCCTTAACTGCCAATGATATCCTGCATGGTAAATAGTTCGATCACATTGTCGAGATTTTAATATTGGGGCAACAGGAAATTCGTAGCGTAATAACATATCTGTCAGTTTTTCCAAGTGCAGAAGCCACTCTCTATCATTATTTCGAACACACTTCCTTAATACATAATCTCCTGAACTGCTTGTTATCAACCAAACCCGATTGGGACTAGCACCTTGAAGTGGATCTATGTTTGTAAAACTGTCCATAAAAAATCGAGTAAACACTTCTAATGCAAGCTGAGCCTCGTTCGTTCCACCCTCTCTGGTCATACTAAATATCCCCCCATGGGCATTCCTAATCATCAATTTAAAAAGCAATTATGCATAATTTTTATAGCATCTGTCCAATTCATTTCTTCTGTGAGTTCAAATAGCGGTACATTGGATTCTCCTACTGATAAAATGGGGTTGATTTCCATTTTCGTAATCTGATCTTTATCCATGCCATTTTGCATCAACAAGTTACCGAAAGATGTATCTTGAATATGAACTAACTTGTCTTGATGTACATCACTGAAATAACGGATAATACCAAATAATCCTTCTACAGGCCCTGGGGAGATGTGAATTCCATTAAAACGAATACTTACATTTGACAAATTAAACTCCTTGTTATATTTCAACAATAGATGTCTTAACGATTCTTGTGCGGCCAAATATGGGTTAATATCGCCAACCAATTTCTGACGTATATCTTTTAGATCTCTGGATGACAGACATTCAAATACTACTACTGCATTTCCTTCTTTTGTAAACCAATCCAATTGGCAAGGATAGAAGGGATTAAGGACAACATAGTCTGTACCATCAATTTTTAAGGAAATAGCATATACCCCAGAGCCAAGCTTAACTGTCTTAACATTTTGTGAAAGAACTTCTAATGCAAGTGGAGACAAACTGGGGTATCTTTTTAAAACTTGAAAACTACCTTCTACTTTGCAGATATTATCTTTGATTTGCGGAAACATCTGGTATAATCGCTTTCTTACAATATCGGGACATGCTTCTAATCCATACTTCGACACTTTATTTAATACAGAATACTGTTTTTTGATGAGATCGTGTTTCTCTAAATATTTTGCAGAGAATACTCGAATAGCTCTTATCTGAACACCCCATAAATAAAATCTATTTTCAATTAATTCCAATACCCCTTGAATATTAACTCCATCCTGAATTCTGCATAATTCTGGTTTTAACATGCAAATGAACTGGTTGGTTTTTGTGTCGGTTTTAGGATTAAAATGATACGGATATATCCAAAACGCTAATGGTTCTTCTGGCCTAGCCACGCATTCACCTAAAGCTTCCAAAATCTCAGATTTCAAAGCCCACCACCCCACTCTCGTATATATTCAAAGAAATTACCACATAGTGATCCCTTTAAATATTAACTCTTCAGTAATACTGTCCACGGACCTAATACGTGAATCAATAATTCTTCTTAATGTTCCTTTATCTTCCTCGTTCCCTGTCCAGCCCTCAATGTGTACAATAACTTCATCCGGATCATATAAAGAAGCTGCTTTTGAGGTTAATATATTCACCTCAGCTGACCTGTTATAAATACTATAAATTTCTTCTGCTAACCGCTGAGCAAGTATCCCATAAAGTTTTCCTGTATGATCGAGTGGATTCTTACCTGCAGGAGCCTCTATGCTCATAGACCTCATAGGGGTAATTAATCCGTTTATACGGTTACCACGCCCCACAACACCAACATCTCCCGTATCTGCAACAGATCCGAAAACTGTTAAATATGGACGACTTGTTCGATCTCCATCTGGATTTATTATTATATCGATATCCTTTTTGAATTTTTTTATAATATTTTCCTTGATTAACATTGTAACCTCTTCTTTTCGATGAATATATTGAGATTTCGAACGAATATACTTTGCAATGAAAGGCAAATTCACTAACAGCTTAAACTTATCATCATGACGACTCCCTAATACTTTCACATCCCAACCTGTATCCGGGTTGACTCGCTTAAATTCTGCACTATTTATATATCGTTCACAGAAAAGTACCATCTGTTCAAGACAAGTCAATGGTGCGTACCCAGACAACAAGTTGCAATCATTTGAAATACGGTTTTTATCATCAAGAGAAACTAAATCATCTAAGACCATTGGACGATAACGAGAATTTTTTCGACTCGGTCCACAATAGTCGACAACTTGTACAGATATCTCAAGGCTTCTGGAAGGTTCAAAGTCCGTTAATACCTCTGACAACACATCTACAGCTGCTTGATGCAATATTTCATAAACAGGTATTTTCTGATTCCCAAAAGCATAAGCGGCCTTACCGGCAAAGATGACAATATACGGTCTTATCAATTCACCTCTTCCAAAGTCAATATCCGCTTCACCACCGATCAGCATAACCTTATCAAACCAATGATGAGCAACCCGACCAAATCTTTGAATACAGTGTCGAGAATAATATTGTGATGCTCTCTCTGCAATTGCATCACATATAGTATCTGGATGACCAACACCTTTACGTTCGACCAATTCAAAACGATGGTTCTCCACATCAATTCCCGAACCTGAAGCAATATAGATTTCCATTTAATAACCCCCCCTGACAGAATATTAATAATCTAGAATATATTTACTAAATACTTTTCTATGGTTTACTGGTCAATTCCTTCAAATAATACGTGTTTTGTAAAATTGATGTCGACTAGATAAAATTAAACACCTTAAATTCATTGCCTTTTCAATCCACCACTATCCGGACATTATCAGATAAACATGCTCCGGCATCTACAGTAAACTCACAACCGAAATCGTCCCAGACAATCCTTATAAGCCCTGGTTGTATCGAGATTGAGATTAAGAAAATCCTCAATCGACTGAACATGACCACACTGTGGACATTCAAAGGTCGCTTTTCTTAAGTTCGGAAATCGCTTACTCATCTCCAGTAACCACTCATCTTCTGTTTGCTTGATCATATTATCGAACCCTTTTCTTTATCTTTCTGGCAAAGTAAAAAGTCATGATTGTGTTTGCAATCCCAACAACGAGAAAGAGATCGAGGAGTTGTAGCTGAATAACGTCGTCCATGTCAAATAAAAAAATCATTAGAGTCATCAAGAGTAGAAAGTAATCAAAAAATGAGGTTTTATCAGCGATTTCATATAAAAGAGGATCTTTACTTTTCCTTAGTAAGAAAATCATTTTCCCTAGAGCACATAAAACCCCAATCACACCTAAGCCAACCATCACGAGTGTTACCTCCTAGTACATAAGCACGAATCACCACGTTTTTTGTTATGAACCAATATTACTACTCCTTCAACAGACCAGCTGCGGCCCTTCCTGTTACTGAGATGGTATCTCCATCCCGAATGACGTGCCCACTCAACAAATGAAAGTTTAAATACTTCCCATCCTTGGTTTGAAACGTAACGGAAATCGGTTCGTTGATTTCACTCAGCGGGATATGTCGAAAATGGCAAAGAATCTGTACCTCGCCTTTTGCCAATTCATCATCTTCGTAAGGTACGGACGTAGCCAATACTTTATGTTGCGGAAGGATTGAGAAATCCTTCAAAAAGGCTCTCACTTTCTCTTCAGGTCCCTCTACAGTTAATCGCAACACCTTTCAAACACCCTTTAACTGACTGGATACCCGGCATTTCTCTCCGAGTATCCAATCCTTTGATGTGTTACCACTTTCCCATAATTACAATCCGTTTTCCTACCACCAAAATTTCCTGAACAGACCTGAGTAGTCAAAATCCCAATGAACTCCCTTGCACTCTTCCAATGTGACCTGATGCACTTGCAAAAAACGTTCGATCTTCCTCGGATTTTTAATCCTTTTCAGTCTATTTCTGGAAGGACAAATAACAATAAGTACTCGTTCCGATTGATCCCACCAGTAAATAATTTTTTCCTTCATCATTTAGGAACCCCTTCTACTCGGTTCCCTCTATCCCCTATCCATGATATAATGGGGAAAATAGCTTTATTTTGTCTGAGCCATTTTTTCTGGCTCTTTTTTTCTATCCGCAAAGATATCAAACGATTTTCCCGCTAGGATTTTCCTTCCTTCCTCAATTTCTGCGTAAATGACATCAAGCAAGGGCATCCGAATTTCTCCACCATTTTGGGTTATTAGATGAACAATCTTTACCCGGCGTGACGGTTGCAGATCTACTTCACATGTGAAACAAATCCGATCGTCATCAGCCATTTCCTGAACGCGCTCTTGGTGAAGTTCGATTTGTGGTCGTTGCTTTAGGTCACACAGAAATGGTTCGACTTGGTGTGCTTTGCCTTCAACTTGGAGTTTCAACATTACTTTCCTCCTTCCAAAAAACATTTATATGGAAATATTGCCAAACTTGTTGTTTGTATTATATAATATTTAAGAAAATTATTGCAAATTTCTGAAGTTATACTCTGATCAAACAAAATATTCACCAAATAACGGTTTAGGACAAAAAATTTCGGGCGTTACTCACCCGAAATAGGCGATATATTCAGTTAATTAGCAATAAATTATTGATTTTTCCCATCAACAAGTAAAAAAATTTTTTAGGAGGCTCATGTAAAATGAATAGAGTGGATAGAATCGAGTTTGGTAAGTTTATTCGTCAAGTAAGGAAATCGAAAAACTTACGCCAAAGTGATCTCGTAGATTCTTTTTTATCTCAAACCGTACTAAGCAATATAGAAAGTGGAAAAGGACAGGTTAGTGAGGATAAAATGAAATACGCATTAAAAAAATTAGGTTTAAAAGAGGATATTTCCGAATTTTACATACAGGAGAAGGAAAAGGAACAAAAAAACCGAGAAAGCAGCTTAATGGAAGAGTTGAAATTAAAACTGATTTCCATAGAAAATACCATTGACTTGGCAAACTATGAAGAAGGGTTAGAGCAGTTAAGAGAATTTCCTATTCCACAAAAACATCCATATCATGCTATTATTGAGTATCTGAAAGGGAAGTGTTATTTCAAAAAGAAGAATTGGAAAAAATCGTATAACCATTTTTTTAACGCAATTCATTTAATCGACCGGCAATTTCCTGAAATGAAATACACGAATTTAATAAGTGCTTGTTATCAAGACTTAAGTACAATAGAGTACATCCAAAATAACTTTAATCAGGCGCTTCGATATACTGAGGAGGCAGAAAAATATTTTGTTGAAAATGGCGAGAGAAAATATTGTAAACATTTAATTCTCATCAGTAAAGTGATTTATCTTGAAAAATTAAACCGCCTTGGTGATGCACAAGTAATATTAGACGAACTTTCACTAAACAATTATTCAGCTAATACAATGAATCTTTACATAAGCGAAAGTAAAGAGTCAGCATTAAATATGTATGAAATGCAAGCGAAACTGTTATTTAAAGGCAAAAGATTTCCCCAAGCCATCAATTATGCACTTAAGGGTATTGAACTTGCCCGTATCGATAAGATGTATGAACGTTCCCTGGAATTATGGACGACGTTGGGGAGTATTTATATTGAAATGGGCAAATTAAGTATGGCTGAATGTTGTTTTACAACAGGATTAAAGTTAAAGAAAAAAATTGCTAAGGAATATCTATTAGCTTACGTTTACTCACAGCTAGGAAAGTTGTACTATAAACAAGAGGACATCAAACTTTCTGAAAAGGAATTTCTAGAATCCTTGAAATATAGCAGAAAAACAAATGATGTTTTTCTTGAAATACAAGCTCTTATAGGCTTAGGAAAATGTCATATTAGCTTAAAAAAACATGATAAAGCACTAGATTATCTCAACGAGGCATTAAAGCTAGCCAAACAGCACTCTTTTACAGACCAAAAAAACGAACTTCTTCTCATAACAGCAAGTTTCCTACGCGAAATTGGAGACCCCACCTTTAAAAATTATGCTCTTGACTTCTTTTATTCCTATGCTGAAACATTCAACAAAGGGGGTGAAGTACTCATGCTAAACGAATTCACAACAAATAAACGTCGTTCAGCTGGCGATCCGCCAAACACCTAAGATGGTTCGTTATTATTGGCTCAATTTTACCCTAGTATACTCAAGTAAGTATACTAGGGTGAGGTTGTTGACAAAGAAGGTCAACAGCCTTTTTTGTTGAAAAGGTATAAAAAAACATTCCGAAGGAAGGTTTCTATGTTCAGGACGAATTCATCC
>NZ_JAECVZ010000053.1:0-7101 GCF_016055135.1 Thermoactinomyces sp. CICC 10521
CGGCGTCTTCTCCTCAAACGTGGCATTCCCCACACGATTCCAGAGCGTAAAAATCAGGCTGAGCGCCGGTCCAAAAAGCCAGGTCGTCCTCTCTCCTTCCGATACGCACGTCGAAACATGATTGAGCGTTGCATTAACCGTCTGAAGCAATGGCGTGGCTTTGCCACGCGCTATGAAAAACGGGCGGTTTATTTTTGTGCTGCCATTACCTTGATTTCCTTGATGATTTGGCTCAACTAGTGATTCACCAGACACGCCCTAGTAGCTAGGACTATTCCTTCGAATGAAACTTCAAGTTGGAGCAGGTGTTATTGTGAAGGAACGGGGGATTGTTATTAAGAAGGGATGGACCTTATGCTAGAGTCCATCCCTTAACGTTATCTTAGGAGTTTGGTTAAACACGCTTTCCTTTCTCGCGTTTCTCCAGGTAATCTTTTCTTCTTCTACTAGGGCGGGTAAACCCTTGATTCGATAGTTTCTTTTGTACCCGGTCGACTTCTGTATTCAGCGTTTTTAGCTCTTTATTCAAGCGTTCGATTTCTTGAGCAATATCGATTAACCCTCAAGTATAGAAAAGACTAAACTAGTGCTCTACCGTCTGTTCCTTTCTTTATTGGAGGTATATCAGCTCTTACTCCGTCATGTTCTATTTCAATAACACCAAGAAAACCGGTTATTTTCGAGGTATCCGACATAACAGGGAAGTATTGCTCCAGCTCTTGGAAATTCCCAACCCGGTCAGTTAAGTAATAGTACATTTGACGAGAAGGTAATACTAGGAATCCCCCAGCTAAATCACCTTCTAGCATACCGAGTTTAAGTCTGTTTATTGCTCGATGACTTGAAGCTATGTTTCCTGTTTCCCATTCTACTCCAAAATACTTTCCATCACTTAATGCTAAGGAAGAGTCAATCTTTCTATCTTTGATCGACTTCTTACTTACAATCTTTTCGTCTTCCCAACCTAGCTGATTTAACTTCTCAATAAATGCATCTTTAATCGGCTTCACACCATTAGCTTGTTTTCCATCAAAAAGAAAAAAACCATTACTTCCCTTTGGATGTTCAATTGCTTTGATGGCTTGAGTAATATCGTTTATAATTCTTTTATAGTCTTGTGTGGCTGAAAATACCCCATCATCAATTAGAGTTACAGTCCTCATTATTTTCATAGATGATTTGCTCAACCTCTTGAACAATAACACTAGGCTTTATTCCTAAAGCCTGTGCTATCAAAAAAATAGTATGTAAGGTTGGCTTTCTTTTTCCGCGCTCAATAAGACTGATAAAACTCCTGTCTAGACCACACCGTAGAGAAAGTTCTTCTTGTGACATTTTACATTTTTTTCTACTTTTTCTAATAACAAGAGCCAACGCTTCTTCTATTTTCAAGAGGTTATTTCCTCCCTTCATAACCCAAATTCTCAGGGAGGGTATACTCAGTGTCTACGGACTATAGTCTTCATTCGTTATAAAGGAGAAAAAGTCACTTAGAAAGGTGAGTTGTAACAATGTTTGACTCTCCATTTTTCAGAGCTTTGGACATTAAGAACGATAAAGAACTCAAGACGTTTGCTAAGTTATCACAGGTGAGTGTTAAATCCTTAAAGTATTATGCAGAAAAAAACATCTTTCCAAGTATAGAAGACTTAAGAAAGATAATGAATTACACAGGATGTTCAGAAGCAGAACTAAGATTAAAGATGGGTGTACTGAATCAAGAATTGGTCAAAGCATTAAGAAAAAATTCTTCAAAGATACTTGAATTAATCGCAGACGAAATTAGTTCTGTTGAGCAAGAAGTAAAATCCAATCATGAGTTATCCTTTACCACGGAATATGGCAAGATGTTTCAGGGAGACTGTTTATCGTTAATGAAAACTATGGAGGACGAATCCATAGACCTTATTTTTGCAGACCCGCCATTCAACTTAGACAAGAAATACGAATCAGGTATAAACGATAAGGTAAGCGAACTAGAATACCTTGAGTGGACAGAGAAATGGGTATTAGAGTGTGTAAGGTTACTTAAACAAGGTGGTTCTCTATTTATCTGGAATCTACCTAAATGGAACACTTACATATCCAGTTTATTAAATCATTACCTTGACTTTAAACATTGGATAGCCGTTGATATTAAATACAGGCTTCCAATAAAAAACAGGTTATATCCTGCTCACTATTCTCTTTTGTATTACACTAAAGGTGAGAAAGCGAACACATTTAATGAACAGAGATTACCGTTAGAAGTATGCAGGCATTGTTATGGCGACATACATGACTACGGTGGTTATAAAGACAAGTTAAATATCAAAGGAATTAATTTAACGGATATATGGTCAGATATTCCTCCTGTTCGTCATAGTAAATATAAAACAAGAGGGAGTAACGAACTTTCACTAAAATTGCTTGAAAGAATCATTAGTCTTGCGACGAACGAAGGTGACATAGTATTTGATCCATTCGGTGGAAGCGGTACAACATATATCGCAGCTGAAATACTAAAAAGACGTTGGATTGGGATTGAAATAGGATCTACCCAGATTATAAAAAATAGATTTGACGATATTGAATGGCAAAGAGAGTATGTTAAACAAATTCAGGAAAATACTAACACTTTATTTACAGAGGAGATGAAGTTAAAACGGAGACAATTCGGTCACTGGTTACCAGAAACACTTAAAAGTAAGGGTGACAATAGTAAATCGAAGAGGGAGAAAGTCCAGAAGGAGGAAATTCAGTTCAAACTTAACTTCTAGTGAGGAAAGGTGCCAGAACCAACCAGTGCTTAAAACGAGTGCTGGTCTTTTTTCTGTATGTAATATAAATCATCATGTAGATGACGTGTATATCATTCCGTTATTAGTTTCCAATAGTTCGCTAACGTCTGGCCACATCTTTGGACAAATAGACTTCCGTTCCTTTCCCCACGATCCGACCGTTCTTTCTTACTGGCTGTGCTGACCTAGGCGGTAGACTTTTCTTCCTTTTCGAAAAGGATCGTGGGTTTGTTTGATTAATGAAAGATAAAATTGGAGCGCTATAAAATACGACATAAAAATCCTCCACTTAGCCTGGAAGGTTACCATTGTGGAGGAATTAGAACTTTTTGTGATAACAATAAACCCCACCTTCCATCAATTCCCGCTTGACATAATATATTGCTATAAAAAATACATAGCGGAAGGTGAGAGGAATTTGAGGAGACTTGATGCAAGTAAAGTTTTTCAACTCTTCATCATCGTTTTTCTCTTCGCATTTGTTGGCATAGGGATTTTGGGGAGTGACCAAGCTTTTGCGAGTGGAAGTAGCTTTAACGTTCCCCACGTGAATGATCACTTTGAAAAGGTTCAACCAGGCCCGGCATCGGAGAAAGAACCGTCATTGTCTCAGACGCCTCAAAAAGAGCAGGGAACGTTGGATTGGTTGACGAAACCTTTGAAGAATGTGTGGAATTGGACGAAGGAAAAAGCCTCAGAGGCCTGGGAATGGACCAAGGAAACAGCCTCCACCATATGGAACTGGATGGATAAGGTCATCGCGAAGATCAGCGAAGTCGTGGTGGATGCCCTTTCTGCTGTCTGGAACTGGATGATGGAACATAAGGGAATTACCATTACGATTTTAAGTATTATTGGTATCATCGTGGCCATCGTCGGTTTCGTTTTTGAGGTTGCTATTGCCGCCTTAGTCGGCGTTGGGGTTTTGTTGGGTGAAATTGTCAGTGCACTCATTTCATGGTTTTCAGGAAGCGGATTCCTGAGCGAGGAGATGCTTCGGGACATCATTATTGGGGGAATTGCCGGAGGAATCTCGGGACTGGCCGGTTATTTTGCAGAATTCCTGGCCGAATTCCTGATCGGAGAAACGGGGGTTCTGGCTTCGATCGGCTCCAGAATCCCCTGGCTGAGCCGGGCTTTTCCCAAAATGTTCGGTAATGCCGTGATGGCGGGAACGGACCAAGGCATAACAGATTACCTGAAAACGGGTAAATTCAATCTGAAAAGGGCAATGGTGGCCGCTGCGTTCGGTTTCTTCCTTGGCTTTGGCGGCTGGTACATAAGCGGCCATTTAGATGGCATTATTACCAAAATCAACGGGCTCAGCCTCTCGCCGGCATTCGAGGTATTTCCAGATGGAACTGCTTCTGCACCAAAGACAATCGGCGATACCCCATTCGGCCAGTGGTTACAGAAGTTTGCCAGCAAGTCAAATGGTAAGAAGTATGCCAGCGCTAGTTTTGAAGAGGAATCTTTATTAAAGAACAGTATCCGAAGTAAATTTGGTGAGGAAGAAGGAAAACGAAAAATAGATGCCTTATTTCGGGCGGTTTACAACAAAGCGTATAAAGAAGATCCAGTAAAAAGAGGTACTTTTGGTTTGCCAGATGACATCGTGGTAGATAACGGAAAAATCATTATTGTGGAGGAAGCAAAGCTGTATTCCAAAGATGCCATCAAAGATCTGGCTCTGTTAGCAGAGAAAAAACCTAAACAATTTATAGAAGAGGGTCTTATCGTTAAAAATAGCAAAGGAAATGAGTTTAATGCCTTTATTCAGTTATATAAACATAAAAACGCGATCGATTATCTAAATCAGCACTTGGATGACCCGACTATTCAAGAGAAGGCACGGGAACTTGGCATAACTCAAAGAGCAGATAAAGTCGAATATTATATCAAGGTTCCCGATTGGGCAGAGGATGAAGATATGAAAACGATTGTGGATACTTTTAAGAAACAGCTTGGCATTGTTGTAAAATACCGTAAGGTTAAATTTGGAAAATGAGATACTGATTTCATAAGGATGCAATGGTAAAAACGTGAAGTGAAAAGGGGAACTGACCAATGGATGAAAAGAATTATTTAGCTTATACCGGTTGGGGAGGCTATCTGGTGGATGGCTATTGGAACGCGGCAATCAAAATATGTGAAAAGTTATTAAAACATTGGGGAGGAATACAAGCAATAACGGATTATAAGGTGGGGGATATTGCAAGAGAGATCAAGGATTTAGCTGAATTCAGAAATATTGTTGAGACCCGGTTGAAGAATTTTGACGCCTTTAATGTCGTTTTTTTTAATCCCGTGGTTCAGGAGGAGCCCTATGTTCACCGCATGTTTATCAGTGATTCTGTAGTGGCGATTTCGGAGTATGATGGTGGGAAGTATTTCAAGGAGAATTCGGCGTTAACCGATCATTTTATCACGGTGATGAAAGACATTGCCCGGATCAGGGAGATTCAGGATCTGTGGTTGGGGAACTTGCGGGCTGGTTTTATGGGGAATATCTATTTTCTTTATCGCCCTGAAAAAATCTATGACTATAGGGCCTCTCTGGAACCGCATCCGCAGTTGCAAGAGTTATTAAATCTTTTGGAAGCTCACTTACCGAGGGAAGTCATTGTTGAAACGATTGTCCGGGAAATCGGAGAAGACTGTGTGGAGTATCTTGACAACGGCAAGATTTTTGTGCGTTTTTATGGGGAGCACTTATTTGATGTAAAGGTGGATAAGATTGCCTTATTGAATCAGATCCGAAAAAGAGTAGAAAGTTATTTAGACAAAAAAAACATACACTTTAAGCACCTCGTTTATTAAGAAAAACAAAAAATTCCCAATGATACGTTCCATTCTTTGTATACTGCCTGCCCCCAAACGAAAGCTTTTGAATCGTGAATCGTTTGGGGTTTTTAATCTGTTCCCGTCAGTTAAAGATAAGCAGGTATGTATTGAACAGGCAGAAGTTATTTCTTTTTCAGATGATGAGGGTTTAATACAATTAGTGAAATCGAGAGCTCATGGAACGATCAGACATACCGGTGGTCGTCAGATTTGGAGGGGGAAGACGCTAATAATTACAAAGTGAGGGATTGACATGGATGAAAAAATGAAATTACAAATGATTGACGGGATCAATAAAAGCAAAGATATTGTCATTGGTCGTTTTCGTTTTATGTTTCAATACCCTTTTCATCCTGATACTACATTTATTCTTTTGGAAATAGATGGTTATTACGGGGATTTTGGCATTTCTGTCACGCAGATGAGTGGTTGGGGAAGACAGTTAAATACCAATGCGCATGGAGAAGACAATTCAGATTTAACTGGATTTATTTTTCATATATACGATAATATCGATCAAGATGAGTCAGAGATTGTGGAAGACGATGAATTGGTAGAAGAGATAGATGAATTTGCAAAGGACTATTTTGTTTCTTTTTTTAAAAAGTGTTTTGATGAAGCCGGCGGAAAACAGTCCAAGCTCCCTTATTATTTGTTTTACCCGAATTCCGGAGATACCTATGATTTGTTAAATGACAAATGGACTTACCCACAATAATTATCTTTGCCAGAGTTAATAATTCATTGTTGCCATTTGTATTAGACAAAAGCCCATTCACCTGTGAAGATGGTTCAGGGTATTGTCTGAAAAGCATTTCTTAAATAATCCGGAAATTCGATAGATGCTTTTTCTAACTCATGTTACGTTAAAATCATAAATAATATTGCAAAGGAGTAGCTAATATGAACATTTGGGAATCTCACCAAATAGAAGAGAAAATTCGTGAAGTTTTGCAAGATGAATACAAGGGAGATCATCATTTTGGGAATCCTCTAATGACGGCATATCAAATTGCGATTGGCATTTGCAAACGATATCCTGATCTGTTGGTGAATATTGATATGCAAATTGGGGGAGAAGGCGTGGACAAATCCTTTGCACGCTATCTGGCGAACCAACTTTCTAAGAGAATAAAAAATGGAACAATTTCCGATATAGAAGGTTTTTCGATCTCGGGCAAATACATAAGGGAGATTGATTTCAGCGACCATGAGCATGTTGAACGTGAAGCCAATATCGGAAGTGAATTTTCTGCTTTCCGGTTGAAAGGCTAACCATTCTGATGGTGGAAGTAAAAAAGACGATCCAAGGAGATCATCATGTCTTTTCAAGAATAAGGAGAATAAAAACATGGCTACTTCCAAAAGGTAGCCATGTTGAGATTGATGACAAACCCCACCCTTTTCTTCGGAAAAGGAATGGGGTTTTGTATATTTCTAGGATATATACAGATAAAGTAAACCTGATGTGACCTAT
>NZ_JAECVZ010000054.1:0-6534 GCF_016055135.1 Thermoactinomyces sp. CICC 10521
TAGGTCACATCAGGTTTACTTTATCTGTATATATCCTAGAAATATACAAAACCCCATTCCTTTTCCGAAGAAAAGGGGGGGGTTTGTCATCAATCTCGGCATCCTCCTTAAGGGGATGCTGTTTTTTAATACACATATTCGCTTTTCACGCAATTTGGTTAAACCGACACTTCATTCTCATTCCGCTGAATCAAAATTCCTTTTAAAAATATTTAGCAAGCGATTCTTGAAATTACTATTTTTTTAGTATTCTGAAATAGAGAGGGGTTTTTCTTATGGAAAAGCGAAAGAATTTGCGGAGAAGATTCGTTTAAGAAAAAACGGATCATATGAAGATATGAATCAGCCCCGTTAAATTAGTGGTAAGTGAAGTAAAAAGCCTGGGTTCCGTCTGTGGTCAGAGGGTTACCCGGGCCTTGCATTTATCCTGCCGGTTTTTCTTTGGCGGCTAATAGTATCCTGCTCACCGGTATATTTTTGTTGAACCATCGCAGCACCAAGGAAGGCAAAAGCCAGCATCAACTCCACATCCAAGGATTTCAAGCCTTGTCGAATCCGCTCCATGCTGGCACCGGAATACATAAGCAGGGAACCGACTGTTGCAATCAGTTTACCAAGGTGAGTTGTCACTCTGCGTCCTGTAATTCATAACTCACCTTGATCAAGAACCGATTCTTTTGACTGAGCAAAGTCATCTCATGAATTCCCAGGGGGGATCATCGTAATCATTAAATGCAATCATAGAATATTCCTTACAGCAGAAAGATGAATGCCAAAAAATGAAGTGGACGAATTTGCATAATATTTCCATTTGGCTTCTTTCCTTAAATATAATAAAACAAATCAAATTCCTATACTTTACATTCTATAGTATCAACGATAATATAAGGTTATCGTTGGTACTGAAAAAGAGAGAAAAAGGAGAGAGAGAGATGGCCGACGAACATTATCACTCCCTCATCGTACCCCGGCACGACAATGCATTAACGCGGGAAATGGTCACACTGAATGATGCTGCGATGGAATACATTGAGCATGCAATGGCTCACAACACCCGCAAATCGTACTTATCCGATTGGAGGCATTTTGAGGAGTACTGCCAAAAACGGAATCTTCGACATCTTCCGGCCGAACCGGAAACGGTGGCCAATTATCTCTCCGAACTGGCAAAAGGCACGGCTGATGAAACAGGAAAGAAACGAAAGACTTCAACTATCCGGAGACGCATCATCACCATTCGAAAGTTCCATGACTTGTGGATGTCAGTTCAACGTAGCCAGGCAAAGGAGAAAGGGATTTCTTTTCAGGAAATGCTCAATCCAGCTGATTCGGTTGCGGTGAGAGAGACCTGGAAAGGGATTCTGCGAAAAGAAGGAGAGAGGGTGACGAAAAAACGCCCCCTGACCGCCGAGATCGTCACTGCGATTTGCAGGGAGATCCCCAATGACTTGCAGGGGATTCGGGACAAGGCGATTTTGACCTTGGGTTATGCAGGAGCTTTCCGTCGTTCAGAGTTGTCTGCTCTGGACGTGGAAGATTTGGAGGAAACCGGTAATGGGTTGTGGATTACCATTCGTCAATCCAAGACGGACCAGACCAAGAAGGGGGAGCGGATTCTGATTCAATACGGGCAAAGTAACGAAACCTGTCCCATCAGAAATTTGCGGCGCTGGTTAAAGGCGGCAGGCATCCGAAATGGAGCCGTCTTTCGCCGGATAGACACTTCGCGAAAAGAAGTATGGCCCCATCGCTTGAGTCCGCAAGGGATTAAAGACACGATCAAGCGGGTTGCCAAAAAGGCCGGGTTTGACGAAGAGGATTTTGCCGGACATAGTATGAGGAGAGGGTTTATCACGACAACCTATGCCTTGGGGCATCACGAGCGTGACATTATGGAACACACCCGGCATAAATCGTTGCAAGTGTTCCGTGGCTACATTGATGACCTCAAGAAGACCGAGAACAATCCGACATCGAATATGGGGATTTAGGGTCACTTCATGATCCGATTTGATCACCAGTTGTGTACCATCCCATCCGGAGACCAATCAAAATCATAAACGCTCCGATATGGGATGTTCTTCACATGATCGATCACATTATGAATCATATGAAATATGATTTGATCGATGATATCAAGGATGAAAGTTAAATCTCTGATTTTCTTTGTCTCGTCTGTGTTGCTACCATTTCTGACAAATCCAAAGTGACTCGCATTTTCAAACCTTCCATCATGATTGGTACGGCTGTCCTGCCAAAATCAAGCGACAGGTTTTAATAGAGAAGTGATTGGGGAACATCAATAAAAATCCGAGCACATCCAAGAGTCTGTGAACCTCCCGGGGATTTTGCAGGATTGGAGGTTTACAGACTGATTTTGTTTTTTATAAACTGAAAATAATTGATATTATCGATATTCACACACGGGTTTAGTTGTATCCATATTGGAATTGAAACTAAACTCCAACTTGAAGGTAATCATCAACAGCAAGAGTTTAGTTGTATCCATATTGGAATTGAAACGGATGGAGCCGATCTCATGAAATCCCTTTTCCGTGTATGTTTAGTTGTATCCATAATTCCAGGTGATATGTGGTGATTTAGTGCGGAGAAAAACGATTGAGCGAGTTTTTGCCGATATGAAAGAGATGCATGGAATGCGTTGGACGACGCTTCGTAGGAAGCGTCGTATTCAGATGTACAGTCTGACTCCTACCAGTAATATACAATGGTAGGAGTCATCAGCTCCTAACAATATTTATTCTGCTCGGCAAACAATTTTCCAAGCTCTCTTAATAACGCTGGTGAATCGAGTCGTCCCATATGAACTTCGATAAACACCAGTTTATTTGCTTTTTCAGCTTTAGAGAGCACTTCTTCCAGTTCTTCTTCAGTTTTAATTTGAAAGCTGATGCTGTTCCCATTTAGATCCAGCACATCCGGTATGCGTCTATAATTCCACCTGTTTATATCGTTATACCTCTGCTCGGCACCATGAATCATTCGTTCAACGGTGTAACCGTCATTATTGATCAAGAAAATAATCGGTTTCAGGTCATGAAGAAGGATCGTAGACAATTCTTGAGCAGTAAGTTGGAATGATCCATCCCCGATGACCAGGATATTGCGTCGATTTTGATCTGCAAGCTGTGTTCCGAGCAGTGCTGGCAATGTATAACCGATGGAACCCCAAAGCGGTTGCCCTACAAACGTTGTTTTTTCCGGAAGCTTGACAGTAGACGCGGCGAAGAATGAGGTTCCTTGTTCCGCCAAGAGTACATCGCCCGGTTTGAAAAACGATGCAAGCCGTTGCCAGAAGCGTTCTTGGGTAATTGATTCTGATGACGGAATAAACGGGCTTCCATTGCCTGCTGGACGAGGATTCAAATTCCATGTCCGATGTTGAACGTGTTCCGTTAATTGTTCTAATGCTTCGCGCATAGAAACGGCTTGGAACACTTCATTATTGATTCGAGCATACGAAGGATGGATTTGAATAATGTTGGTCTTCTCAAGATCGTGAATAAAACGGAAGCCGCCTGTAATTGAGTCTGTCAGCTTAACACCAATTAAAATAAAGCAGTCACTCTCTTGAATGCATTGTTTTAAAAAGTCCTCACTTAATTGTCCTGTATGAACTCCAATGAACTGAGGGTGAGTTTCATCGATTACCCCTTTCCCCATACTAAAGGACGCTATGGGATATCCGGATGCTTCTACAAATGTGCGCAATTGATCATATAAGCGGTAACGATTCACTTCATAATCAGCTAAAATAAACGGCGAATTTGCTTTATTGAGCTCTTCTGCCGCTTTTTGTACAAATTTATTTAATTGTGTAGGGTCGCTCACAGGTTCAGGTAAGGCGAGAGAAGTTTGTGGTGCATCAATTTCTTTATAGCTTATATCCGCTGGGATATTGATGTGAACCGGTCTTTTTTGCAGCCAGCATTCACGGAGAACACGGTCGATTTCTTCAGCTGCATTCTCTTCGGTCAACATGGTTTGGGCAACAGTAACCTCTTTGAACATATTCATAAAATGCGTAAAATCGCCATCGCCCAACGTGTGATGAACCAATGCACCCTTTTTCATCACTTTCGTCGACGGCGTACCGGTAATTTTGACCACAGGGACTTGTTCAGCATAAGATCCGGCGATCCCGTTGATCGCACTCAGCTCGCCGACACCAAATGTGGTCACAAGGGCAGCGATGCCATTCACCCGTGCATATCCGTCTGCAGCATACGCTGCATTTAACTCATTACAATTCCCGATCCATTCCAAACCTTCCATATTAACAATTTGATCGAGAAATCCGAGATTATAATCACCGGGCACACCAAAGACATGCCGGACGCCCATCTCTTTAAGCCGAAGAAGTAAGTAATCGCCAACCGTTATTTTTTTGCTCATCTATCTCATCCCTCTCGATAAACGATGGTTATAATAGAAATAAACACTTATAGCACTGTCGCAAAATAGGTCAATCACATTGACCTATTACAGAATACATCACTATCCAAAAAAGGTCAAGTATATTGACTTATATTGGGATGTATTGTTATTCACTTAGAAGGAAGGAAATGAAATGGATAAAAATCAAGAAGAGCAATTAAATCAAGTCTTAGTCATGTTTTATTTCGCTTACAAAACTTTTACGGAAAAACCTGATGAAATCATAAAAGAATATGGAATCCAACGCTTACATCATCGCATTATGTTTTTTGTCGCCCGATTTCCTGGATTAAGTGTCAATGAATTACTATCGCTGTTGGAAATAAGCAAGCAAGCTCTTAATAACCCCTTGCGTCAACTGATTAAAAAAGGACTGATCACAACCAAGTCCTCTGATCAGGACCGCCGCATTAAACAACTGATTCTGACAAAAGAAGGTGAAAAACTGGAAAAAAAACTTAGTCAGGTGCAAAGAGGGCAAATGAAAAAAGTGTTTACTGATCTTGGAGAGGATTACCAAAATGCGTGGTTAAAGGTAATGACAAAGCTGTCAAATGACCGCGCTGGTTATCGAGTATGGTCGGATAAACAAAACGATAAATCAAAATGATCATAAAGCCATATAAAAACCCTGCGAATGAAAATGATTAATCGAAGGGTTTTTCTTCAGTCTGAAACCTCCACTGATTCATTCAGCGGAGGTTTTCTTGTCTTGAGGCGAAGAAAAAGAGATAGAAGAATATTGACTGGAATAGTAAAAGCTGCCCCCGACAAAAGGGCAGCTTTTTCATTAGCTTTTGCACTGAAAAACGGATACCGGCCATTATTTAGGCGATCGAATTTGCAACATCTCGTAAAATACTTTAATGGTTCCCATAATATCAATTCGGTCATCGATGTAATGCTGCATGTTATATCCGTTAAACAGAGCCATTGCAGCGGTCGCCAAGGTTCTTGCATCAAGCGGACTGCCAATAAGCCCCTCTTTTCTCATGGCTTCAATAAACTGCGTAAGGTCCTGTCGCCACTCTTCCATCTGTTTGGCCAATTCTTGTTGAACTTGAGGCAAGTATTGACACGTCATGGCTGAATGAAGGAGAACGGCGGAAAAACCCTTTTCGTATGTCTTGACCACCATATCAGTGGAAAACTTTACAAAATCATCAACCAGGTCGCGGTTTTCTTGGGTCAAAAGCTCCCGCAAATCCTCAAAATAAAAGCTAATCCCATCCCGGAGAACCTTCATCAAGAAATCCTCTTTGGTTGCAAAATGAGCGTAGAATGCGCCTTTGGAAAGTCCTGCTTCCTTTACAATCTGATCGACACTGGTGTTGCTGTACCCATATTTGGCAAACAAAACAATTCCTGCGTCTACCAGCTTTTGAATGGTACGTTCTGTCATCTCTTGTTGTTTCATGAAATATCCCCTATTTTCAGAAATTTTTTAATTAACATATTGATTATAACATGAAAAATGTTTAAAATAAAGATACACCAACCAGTCGGTTTAAATACACTGACTAGTTGGTGTGAAAACAACCTAAAGGTTGCTCAAAGGAGGAGATTTGATGTTAAAACGATTTTTGATGGGTCTCTTCACAATTGTGGCTGTAGTAAGTTTTAGTACTCAAACTTTCGCAGCTGCGCAAACAAGCCGCCATATTTATGTAGATTCTATGTCAGACAATTCCGCGCCTTTGTCAGATGCATCCAGAGTGTATGTATACAAAGGTCAAGTGCTTGATGCAGATGTATCTTCTCTTGGAAAGCAACCAGTTTGGGTACACATTTATTCGGGTGGGAAAACCTTATTCAAAGGGTACGTAAACTTAAGCATAGACTGGAAAAACAAGCATGTACCCGTAGGGTATGTGAACATCGAAATGTCTTGTAGTTGGTTAGATGATTTTTGTGCTGGTGAAGGTATGTTAAGAGCTCATAACTAAAAATACTGTTTAGAAATCCCATCCTGTACAGGATGGTGAGATTGATGACAAACCCCCCCCTTTTCTTCGGAAAAGGAATGGGGTTTTGTATATTTCTAGGATATATACAGATAAAGTAAACCTGATGTGA
>NZ_JAECVZ010000055.1:0-5441 GCF_016055135.1 Thermoactinomyces sp. CICC 10521
CCGAGGCATATCGGTGTTCGCCCCGTCCTTCATCGGCTCCTGGCGCCAAGGCATCCACCGTGTGCCCTTAGTAGCTTAACCTGCTACGGTTTCTCTCCCAGTGATGCAATTTGACGAATGACCATTTCGTCATTTGCCTTATTCCTTATCTTATTTTCAAGGTGCGTTCTCTTCGTTGCGCCGGTCATTGCGGCGACAAGAAATAATATATCACGGGTAACATCATATTGCAACCCTTTTTTTATATTTTTTCTCCGCAAAGAAAATTCATCCCAAACGGAAATCAATCCTAAATCGGAAAACCTTGCAAAGCCGGGCAGTTTAACATTCCCGCACCGATTCCCCGAAGTAAAATCACATTTTCCACCAAAAAAAAGCAACGCCCGATGGAGTACGAAACCCCACCGATGGCGCTGCCTGTCAAGAGTTTACCGTTTCAGTGGCTATGATGATCGCCTCTTCCAACTCGTCTGCATAAGTCTCCATTTGCGATTGACTCCATCCCAATTTCTCTTTCATCAAAGTTAACACGGGTTCTTTCCACTCTTTCACCCAATTGATATCAAAGAACATGCTGCCTGTACGGCGAATGAAATAATCCACCGGCTTGGCAACCGATTCCTGCTCGATCCCGTACATGACCGTGGCATAAACCGCCGGCAAAAGCCCAAAATGCTGCGCTTCTTGCCGCCCTCTCCCGACCCAGGCAAAAACTTCATCTACATTGGAACCATACAGCTTCACCAGACGCAGTGATTCTTCCGATGTGAGGCCGATGTCGATTCCCTGTTGCTGTTTTTGTGCCAAAAAAGTGCGCCACCCTTGCGAACCGCCCACTTCCCCTCCGGATATGGCAATCCGCTCCGTCTGGCATCCCGGGTAGGATTTGCCTGTCTCTTTTTTTAACTCTTTGGCGATCAAATCAACCACTTTTTCCGCCATCTTGCGGTATCCGGTCAGTTTTCCGCCGGCAATGGTGATCAATCCTGTCGCTGAACGGAAGATTTCGTCCTTTCTCGAGATTTCCGAAGGGGATTTTCCCTCTTCATGGATGAGCGGGCGAATTCCTGCCCAGAACGCTTCAACATCCCCTTTGGTCAACTGGATTTCCGGAAACATGTGATTCACAGCCCGAATGAGATAATCGCGGTCTTCCTCGGTCACACGCGGGTTAACCAGATCATTGTGATAATCGGTATCCGTCGTTCCGATATAGGTTTTGCCGTCACGCGGAATGGCAAACACCATGCGCTGATCCGGAGTATCAAAATAAACCGCCTGCCTCAGCGGGAATCGTTTCTGATCGACAACGAGATGGACACCTTTGGTCCAGTGAATGGTTTTCCCTTTCTTCGATCCGTCCATTTCCCGCAGTTCGTCAACCCAGGGACCGGTCGCATTCACGATTTTTTTTGCTTTCAGCCGGAAAGTTTCATCAGTCAGCAGATCCCGGACCAGAACGCCCGTCAGTTTCCCGCCTTCATAGCACAGCTCTTCCGCTTTCATGTAGTTAAATGCCTTCGCTCCGAGGCTGACCGCTTTTTTCAGCACTTCCAGGGTCAGACGGGCGTCATCCGTCCGGTACTCGACGTAGTACCCCGCTCCTTTTAAATCCTCTTTGCGCAAAAGCGGCTCCATTTGAAGCGCTTCTTCTTTGGACAACATCCTGCGTCGTTCACTCTTTTTTACCCCTGCCAGAAAATCATATACCTTTAACCCGACTGATGTGGCAAATTTGCCAAGCGACCCGCCGGGAATAATCGGGAGCAGCATCCATTCCGGGGTCGTCACATGCGGTCCGTTTTCATAAACAATTGCCCGCTCTTTGCCGACCTCGGCCACCAGACCGACTTCGAGCTGTTTTAAATAGCGAAGTCCTCCATGTACGAGCTTGGTTGAACGGCTGGAAGTGCCGGCAGCAAAGTCCTGCATCTCAATGACAACCGTTTCGATTCCCCGGGACTGGGCATCCAAAGCAATCCCCGCCCCGGTGATTCCTCCTCCGATGACAAGCAGATCCAGTTGTTTTCCTGCCAATTCCGTTTGCAAACGACTGCGTTCTTTCACCGTAAAAGGTATCGCCATTTTGGTTCTCCTCCTTTTGATAAAAAGAAAAACCACATAAACCCTATGTGCCAACACATAAGGTCATGTGGTTTTCTCCTGTTCTCCGCCAACTATTAACTTGTATGGATTAATCGAGTTTAAATGCTCGCGTAGCTTCTACTGCCTTTACCCAACCATTATACAATTTATTGCGGGAATTGTCATCCATTTTCACATTAAAGGTGCGGTCAATCGCCCAATGATCCGCGATCTCCTGTTTATTGTTCCAAAATCCAACCGCCAATCCTGCCAAATATGCTGCTCCCAACGCCGTTGTTTCCAGGACAATCGGCCGTTCAACCGGTACACCGAGAACATCGCTCTGGAATTGCATTAAAAATCCATTGGCAGTGGCTCCGCCGTCAACGCGCAGTTTTTTCAGGCGAATCCCGGAATCGGCCTCCATTGCAGTCAATACATCTTTGGTCTGGTATGCCAGTGATTCCAATGTGGCCCGGATGAAATGTTCCTTGGAAGTGCCGCGGGTCAAACCGAATACGGCACCGCGCGCATCGGAATCCCAATACGGGGTTCCCAGACCCACAAAAGCGGGAACCACATACACTCCGTTTGTCGAAACCACCTTAACCGCTAAGTCCTCCGATTCCGCCGCTGTTTGAATCAGTTGCAACCCGTCACGAAGCCACTGGACAGCCGAACCAGCGATAAAAATGCTTCCCTCCAGGGCATATTCCACTTTTCCGTCGATCCCCCAAGCAATGGTGGTCAATAATCCATGCTTGGAGCGAACCGCCTTGCTGCCCGTGTTCATCAACATAAAACAACCGGTTCCGTAAGTGTTTTTCGCCATCCCCTGCTCAAAACAGGCCTGCCCGAACAGCGCCGCCTGCTGATCGCCGGCAATTCCGGAAATCGGCACCTCTTTCCCGAAAAATACATCGGGATGGGTCACGGTATAAACTTCCGAGGAAGAACGGACTTCCGGCAACATGGCGGCAGGGACAGTCAAAATCTCCAATAACGCGTCATCCCACTTCAGGTCATGGATATTATACATCAGGGTGCGCGAAGCATTGGTATAATCCGTTATATGGGCTTTTCCCCCGGAGAGTTTCCAGACAAGCCAGCTGTCAATAGTTCCAAACAACAGATCCCCTTTTTCCGCTTTTGCCCGCGCACCGTCCACCTGGTCCAAAATCCATTTCACTTTGGTACCGGAAAAATATGCGTCGATCAAAAGACCCGTTTTGTCCCGGAATACCTCCTGATAACCCTCTTCCATCAGTTCAGCGCAAATCCCGGCCGTTTGGCGTGATTGCCACACAATCGCATGGTAGACCGGTTCCCCCGTATGCCGGTCCCAGACAACGGCGGTTTCCCGCTGATTGGTGATCCCGATCGCTGCGATCTCGTCTGCATGAGCTCCGGCTTTTTGCAAGACCTCTGCGATGACTTGACGAACCGAATCCCAGATCTCCACCGCATCATGTTCCACCCAGCCCGGTTGCGGAAAATACTGAGTAAATTCTTTTTGCGCCATTTCTTTGATCCGGCCTTGGCGATCAAACAAAATCGCTCTGGAACTGGTTGTTCCCTGATCAATGGCAAGTACGTATTTCTTTTTCATTCCTGTTCACCTCTCCTTTATTGGAACAACACGACAAAGCTCAATGCCGCAATCAACGCACCGACAACCGGCCCGACAACCGGAATCCAGGCATATCCCCAATCAGAGTGCCCTTTTCCGGCAATCGGCAGGAGAGCATGAGCCAATCGCGGTCCAAGATCACGCGCAGGATTTATTGCATATCCCGTCGTTCCGCCGAGTGACATCCCAATCGAGACAATCAGGAATCCAACCACCAGCGTCTGCAAGCCGTCGGCAAACACAATTCCCTTGGCTCCGAAGCCCAATAAGGCAAAGACCAATACAAATGTGCCGATCACTTCGGACAGGAAATTGAAAAACGGGCTGCGGATGGCCGGACTAGTGCAGAAAACATTCCGTTTCGCCTCGGCATCATCCGTGACCTTCCAATGTGGATAATAGAAAAGCCAAACAAGCACGGCCCCCAAAAAGGCACCGATCATCTGGGCCACGATCATTCCGCCCACCTCAGACCAGGGGAGTTTCCCGGCCATGGCAAACCCGATCGTAACCGCAGGGTTGAGATACGCACCGCTGACATGGCCGACCAGATAAGCGGGAACCATCACCGCCAATCCCCACCCTAATGTAATGACAACCCAACCTGCGTTTTGCGCCTTGGACCGGTTTAAGACAACCCCGGCCACAACGCCATCCCCCAATAAGATCAAGATCATTGTCCCGATTAATTCAGCTGCAAAATGAGACATATCCATCCTCCCCTGGCGTTTTATTACTCGTAATACTCAGAAAAATAGTTCATAAATAAAAAGAATCACTAAAATTCCTCTTTTCCTTCCGCGGTAGAAAAGAAGGTTTAGTGACTCTCCAAAACTCATGTCTGTTATTAACTTGGTCGGGTTCAAGGGTGTGTAAGCGTTCACAATTCCATTTTAAAATATGAACATACATTTTTCAATACTTTTATTTATATTCCCATAGATTTTGGCTTGATGTCGTCACTGCTTCCGCCCCCGCTTCCAATGCTTCTCTCACCTCTTGTCTCGTTCGGATCAACCCTCCAGCCAAAATGGGAATCCCGGTATTTTCCCTTACCTCCCTGATGATATGGGGAATCACCCCGGGCAATACCTCGATATAATCGGGCTGCGATGTTTTCAACAGCCGATAGCTGGTTTCCAGGGCGTGGGTATCCAGAAGAAACACGCGCTGAATGGCGATTAACGACTTTTTCTTTGCCACTTGGACTACCGGTGTGCGCGTGGAAATCAGACCGGCGGGTTTTATCACCTGGCACAGGAACTCGGCGGCATATTCATCGCTTTTCAACCCCTGGATCAAATCGACATGCAACAAAACCTGTTTTTGATATCGGTTTGCCAATTTCATCAGCGATGGCAGCTGGGCTACATGGGAATCCAGTAAAATAATGGTTTGAAACCGGCTGTTCATCATTTTCTCAAAATCTTTAATACTCTTTGCCGCCGGCAAGATCTTTTGCTTTCCCAAACGCATTCAGTTTCCCTCCTGCTCAGATCAAATCCCTTTTCTTGGTGATTCCATCATACCATGAAATAAGAAAAACCCCCTCAGCCAACCAGGCAAAAAGGGGGTTAAAGTGTTCCCTGAAAACTAAAGAGTGAGTAAGGCATGACCCGAGAAGTATCGGTTCATTTGCTCTGTGAAGAGCTCCTTAGAAAGGAGGTGATCCATCCCCACCTTCCGGTAGGGATACCTTGTTACGACTTCACCCCAATCATCTGCC
>NZ_JAECVZ010000056.1:0-5313 GCF_016055135.1 Thermoactinomyces sp. CICC 10521
AGGTCACATCAGGTTTACTTTATCTGTATATATCCTAGAAATATACAAAACCCCATTCCTTTTCCGAAGAAAAGGGTGGGGTTTGTCATCAATCTCAGCGGGAGAAGTTAATCTCCCGCCCGTGCTATAATGTACATAGGCTTGTTCACCAAAGAGTCTGCGCCCTTTTCCGCAGGCTCTTTTTTTATTCATTATTCTCGGTTTCTAATTTACGAAGATAGTCTTGGAGTGTAAACGAGCCCCGCGCCCGTTTAAAATAGAGACTTGCATCTCCTGTCTTTTTCCAGTCCATATACTCTGCTAGTTGAAGTCCATCGTTCTTCCCTTTTCCATAAATTTGATGAAACTCATTATGATGCTCACTACACAATGTAATCCCATTGGCAAGTGAAAGCTCAAGGGTTTTAGCATATGCTCGAGACTCAATATGATGTGCTTCTAACTGCTCAGTCGTTCCACACACCATACATTTACCATCACGTTTTTTGATTTTCCAACGCCAATCCTGGAGATTGTTTGCTTTCTCTTGGTGAATTTGTTCTAAATGAGTACGAGCATTACTAACAACAGATTCTAACATTTCGAGATATGAAAGCGCATCATAGTGCTTGGGAATCTCTAATCGTATAAATTCGGTTCGATGTCGTTCTGTAAGTTCCCGTCCATTATGATGCATCCACAGGTGCTCCATATCGCTATGTTGTGTATACACTCGAATACTTACACCTGCTTCATCCACTTTAGAAACGGCTAACATCTTTCCACTGTTGTTAGATACTTGATATGTCCACTGGGGCATTGAGATCAGTCACACCCTCTATTATTGTAAAAATCCAGTATCATTTATAGGTTCGGCAATCCAGACACATCCTCCAAAATCTCTTCTTCCTCATACGGATTTTCTACCGGTTTTGATTGTTGTGGTGCTTGTACAACTCCTCCACCTGGCGGATAAAAGTAAGCAAACAAAACATATTTAATCGCATCGGAAATACTTTCGGGGTTTAAGGCATGAACCTTGTTATACAGGTCCGCTTCAATTGTGCTGTTCATGTTGAAAGTGACCTGTGGTCTCTTTCTGTTTGACACCACCGTCCCCCCTTTTCAAGCTAGATTGATACGCCGCATTCACTGATTCTATCGCTGAAGCGCATTTTTCGTATATTCTTTTTGTGCAATTTTGCCCAGTTCATAGTATCCGTACACATTCATTTTTTGAGCGTCAGTCACTGCATAGATCCCAGGGAAATGGTTCGCAAAAATGGATTCCATTTTTGAAGCCTTTCCGCCAACTAAGAAAAATCCTTGTTTCAGATCCGTTTTCCACACTTTCTGGGTTCTCGCTGAAATCATGGAAGCCAATTCAGCTGCGTTTTCTTCAACATTATCTATCCCGGAGCTTCCATTTTCCCAACCACGAGGGATCGTCCCGCTTTCACCATTCACATATACCCATCCGCGTTTTGCATCGAACTTGTATGTAGCATAGTTGGTCGTGAACGCTCCTGGATCGATGATGCGAACCACTTGAAGTCCGCCTGGCAAATATCCCATTGCTTTGATCCCGTAAAAGGCTGCTCCGCCTTCAACAGTTACCCAGCAATTGCGGATTCGCACTTCACATTTTTGACCATTCATCGTGAAGATGTGCGGCTTCCCGCCGTTTTCAATCAATTGCTTTAGCTTTTTCGCGTCCCCATTTTCGAAATTCGTTTTTGGGGCACCGGTTTGCACATCAATCATGCCGCTGGTATAGCCGCTCCGATAAAGCAAACCATAAAATAACCGCAAAGTGTCCTCAGTCGCTTTTGATTCGGTGGTTGGCTTCCGTTTCATATTTGCTCCATCTATCCTGGCCAAATCACCAACAAATAGCTTCTCTCCATTTTCTAGTTCAAGGATCAAGTCTTCAGGATGCGGACTATACACAGTCAAGTCAGTCGCCACATCAATGACACTTTCAAAAACAACGTCACCCTGATGTGATTTCGCTTTGCTATATCCCCGACCAATGTCCACAGCTAATAAATCGTGATAAGCCTTGGTGGGCTGTACCGACTGGTTAAACATGACCCATTACCCCTTCGCCTTATATTAGTGGCAAAAATGCATGAAATTTGCCATTAGAGTAAGTTTAAACGATTCGGATTTTGTTTTCAATGGCAAATTTGCATGAAGTATGCCAGTGACTCTATTATCATTATCACCTTATCAAACAAAAAATGCCCTATTTCCAGGCATTTTCTCAGTTTATTATCATTCAATTGTCATTCCTCATTCTTGATAGCGTCCTTAATCCGCTTAAATAGCCCTCTATGCCGTTTCTTACGCGATAATTGGCTAACTTCTCTATAAATATTGTTTATTTGATCGTTACTCGATCGTAGGAGCTTTGAGTGATCAACGTGATTGCCCTCGACCAGTTCACGTAACTCCTGAATTTCTCTCCTCATCTCCCGATTCTCCTGGAGGAGCCTTTTATTGATTCTCAGAAGCTCTTCAAGAAATTCACCTGCGGTAATGGGAATGCCCTGATCTTCTGCTACTATGATTGCCATCGGTTGCTCTTTGGCTAGGGACTCTTTGACTTCTTTTGAGGACCAGCGATTCACTACATGCATATTCCTGATTTTCTTGATTACTTCAAGCGAGTCAAAATGAACTACTTGCATGTGACCTTGCAGCTTAATCTTTATAAACTCTTCGTAATCTCGTAAGTATCGCCGGAGTGTTGGCTCCGGAATATCTAATTCCTTTGCAACTTTATGTATAGGTAACCACTCCACCATTAATTCCTCCCAGTAACTACTATTTCATTTTCACCTTATCACCTCGTAACCCTGAAAGTAATAAGTAATTATCACCACTGTTATTACTTAGTGATACACAGACCAAATTCCTTTATTAGAAAAGCATTGAACCAAAACTTTTCTTATCAAAAACGCAAAAAGCTCAACCTTATTCTTCGGTTGAGCTTTTTGGAACTAACTTTACAGTGTGTTTGGGGATCGGTGGAGGTGGAAGGGAAACCCCTAGTTCCTTCGCAACCTGCTCAAAGTACCCGATCTCATTAAGGTATTTAAATAAAAGCTCTTTGGTGAGACCAGAAAAGTTCACTCGATCTATGAACTTCAACATTTCATTTTCATAAAAGTTGTTTGGGTTAAACGACACTTGGCGCCGTTCTCTTCCATCTTTTTGGGCCATGACTTACTCTCCTTTATTTTTAAAGATGCCTCATCGCTCACTGTTTCGGGTTTACTGTTCTTCTTTAAACCAATCAGCGATTTCTCCTTTCTTATTTTAGACGCCCCCGGATTACCAGGAGCGCCTTTTTGTTTCTATGATACTTTATCGGCAAGCTCTTCTTTTAGCATAGCGGCGAATTTAGACGAAAGCGACTTGGTGAAATCAAACTTCTTCTGGATTTCCACACGTCCCGGCAGCTTTCCGTTTTCGGCTTGGAACTTCTTCGCCCATCTTTTCACTTTCTTGAAGTCGGCATCGGTTGTGCCTTTTTTCGTGCTGGTCTTTTTGACGCCCATCTTTTTGCCCGCTTGGGCGTCCACCTTCACGCCATCATCCGCGTCCGCCTCTGCGTCCGGTTTTGTGTCCATCTTGACGCCCGCATCTGCGCCCGTTCCCGCGTCCAGTTTCACGCCCGTCTGTGCGCCTGCTTGTCCGTCCGTTTTCGTGTCCGCTTTTACACCCGATTGGACGTCCATCTTTCCGCCTGCCTCTGTGTCCACTTTTGCGTCCGTTTGGGCGTCCGGTTCCACGGCCATCTTTGCATCCAAATCCGCGCCTGCTTTTGCGTCTTGTTTTTGAATGGCGGGCTGGTGTTCATCCTTGCCCTTTTTCGATTCACGTTTTGACTTGATCAAATTGAAAAGTATAGAAAACCAAGACGTTTTTTCTTTCTTCGCTTGGAACTGGTATGCCAGAACCTTTTTCATCATCAACAAAAGAATCGGCGTTGAGATCCCAATGGCTCTCCCAATGATGTTGTCCGCCATCCCCAAATAGTTCGAGATGACGACAAATGCAAAGCCCATCAAGAAAGTGACCCAAGGCGCCCATCCGCTCTTTTTCCCTTTATAATGATCGAGGTCGATGAGAATCGAACAATAGATGAAAGCCGTCTCCCAAACCGCCACGAAAACCAGCGCTGCAGTGCCGGACATGCCTCCATAAATCAGCATTTCATAGGAATGACCAGCGGAGACGTAGATGATTCCCGCCATTAGCAGGATGTTGATGGTGATCAAAACCGCCCGGACAAGGAATCCCCAAGTTCCTCGCGCTGTTTTCCCGATTCCCCTGCCGAACGACCGCAACATCGGGCCAAAATCGCCAAACCAGTCGAAAAGCCAATATAGAAAGCGAACCACAAAATTCGGCTTCCGGGTATGACCGCGTCGAACCCAGCTGGGGATTTCGGTTTGGTGGATTACGTTTGAGATCATTTCCCGCCGGATGTGGCTTCTCCTTCTACTACGCAACCGTAGAACGTGATACAATAAAATCACTCCTTCTGTGATGTAAAGGGTTTTTGTAGGCCTTGAGTGATGGGCTAGATCGCTCAAGGCTTTAATTATGTTCAATTAAAATGATAATTCAATCAATTACGATTGTCAACAATTTTGTCATGACAAAAACAATATTCATTAGCACACGATTCCAGACGTCATTATTCGGATTTAGCTCCAGATCCGCCAAGGATTTGTGGGAACAATGTTCGTTTTTAGGGTTCTGATCATTGCGCATGGCTGCACCATATCGTTCGGAAACACAAAAAAACGGGTACTGGCGTTCAACCGGTACCCGGATCTCTGACCTAACTAACGAATCTAAATTTGTAACTGGCGGCCCGTTCGCTGCTCTGGAAGAAAATCCCTCCGCGCAGGCACCACGTTGCACGCCGCCAGCACGGGGCCCGGACGTGGTGCGCCAATGCCCATAGCCATTTCAAAAGTCAATCAGCCTAGGTACTAAAATCCCCTCTAAAGTAAGTCTCCATAATAAATATCTTCAACAACTTTTAGAAACAAATTCTCCGAAGTTAGCAAATAAAGTAATGTATCAACAAAAAAAGCGAATTTTTTATAAAAGACTTCACTTGAATCGATAGAATTAGATTCAGAATATATATATCCAACAAAAATTAAAGTCTGAAGTCTTGCCTGAAAAAGTTGAAGTTGTTGCGTTTGTCTACTTAATGAACCCCAAAAGTCCAGACATTTTAAGCCGCATTTGAGGTAAAACGTTGACGGAACTCCTTTGGAGACAGGTACCCCAACGCAGAGTGTGGCC
>NZ_JAECVZ010000057.1:0-5033 GCF_016055135.1 Thermoactinomyces sp. CICC 10521
TATTAGCACCGGTTTCCCGGAGTTATCCCCGTCTTGCGGGCAGGTTGCCCACGTGTTACTCACCCGTTCGCCGCTGGATCCGATCCCGAAGGATCTTCCCCCGCACGACTTGCATGTATTAGGCACGCCGCCAGCGTTCATCCTGAGCCAGGATCAAACTCTCCGATAAAGATCTAGCTCAAAAAGAATCAACAGGTCATGCTTCACTCTTTAGTTTTCAAGGAACACTCTCCGTCGCCGCCGTTTTTATCACGACGACAATTTATATTCTATCACATCGCTGTCACGCTTGTCAACAACTTTTTTGTTTTCTTCTCTCGCTTTTTGCAAGATGTTGTCGTAGCAGCGACGAAAATAAATATACTACCCTTTTATTTGATTGTCAACACTTTTTTATCGTTTTTTTACGGACACCGGGGCGCGGATTCACTTTCAACTTCCTTCTTGGCCGGTGTCCGGTTGACTTACCGCCTCTTCTCCATCCTTTCTCTCCTGAATTTACATCGTTCTCCCTCTTTCCCCATGATCAAGAATTCGGATATTCACTTTTGTATTGATCTGCGCCTTGCTAAAGTGATCATCCCACTTATTTTTCAGTTCTAACCATTGGATTGGATAGGAAATGCGAAACTGGTCACGGAAATCGGCCACATCCACCTTATATTTTTTTTGCATTTTATGCAGAGTAAGATGAACAAGACGATTAACCTCATTCTCCACCAATTTTTCCAGACTTTTGACATGATCTTCGTTGAGCAGATCCGTGGGAATATGCCATGTTTCGAATAAGGACACCTTTCCTTCGATATTCACGTCAAACGAGATCTTGTTTCCGTTTATATAAGGAGTGACGGTTCTCTCGATGGATTTGATCTCCACAGCAAAATTCTGTCGCTTTTCCTTATCAAAAACCTGAACAATCCCTTTGGCCTGTCCGGTCAACCAATTCAACCCTTCCACTTCTTCATGGGTTAAAAAGCCGATCAGCCGCTTGGAACTGCCTTTGATGACAGCACCGCCATCAAATAAGACTTTTCCCTTTTCCAATTTGACCGCCTGCAAGAGAAAACTGGCATCGGAAGCCATTTTGCTTGCAGTTTGGCCAATGGTAAACAGCGGCAATATTCCGTTTGTCTTATAATGATTTTGATAAATTCTCTGCAACCTTATACCGGGAATATCCGTGTTTCTGGTCACTTCCAAAAGATGGCGGCCTATTCCTTTAGATATCAGGATATTGGCACTCGGTCTGATTTCATACGTGTGCAAATATAAACTCAGCACCCCCTGCAAATTCATCAACCGTGCCATCTTCTCACCAATCAGAACAATCTTTGTATGCTGACCAAACGGAGGACGTGACTCTTCCAGCGACATTTTACGAATCGCTTCCATCACAGTTCTTCCTCTGGACACGATATTTTTATACGCTTTGCCTTTCTGCCCTCCATCTGCATTTTCTTCAGATTGTTGCGGAACGGTACATTGCATGGTAACCTCCACAAACGATTTCCCCTGTTCATCCCCGGATTCCCCGACTGTGTCATCATCCACCATGTCAAAACTGGAAGCCACTTCCAAAGAAATATCTTCAATATCACGGCTGTCCCAGCATCCGGAAACAGTGATCAGGCTCCCAATCGATATAACGATGAATAACAGACGTTTCCAAGAGTGATTCCTATCCATGTTTTTTCCCCTTCGGCCAGGTAATTCCCCATAAAACCGGAATGATGATCCCGATGAAAGCCAGCAGGACATACCCCATTATATATCCGATTAAATAGCGCTCATTGATATCGGACGGCAAGGCTGCGAACAGATAGATCAAAGGAGAAATCCAGTAAGTCCATGTTTTGAACTCCTTGCCAAAGATACTGGACAAGCCTATTGAGGCGAGATAGTGATAACACACGTAAGTGGTGAAAATCTGCAACATCCATACTGCCAGCAGAAAAGACTCAAATCGCTCAAAGATGACTCCCGTAACTTCAAATGAGCGGATCATGGTGACAGTAGGCCTGGTGATTCTCGCAGTCTCCTCCAGCCCTAATGTGGCAACCGCAAACGCAACGATAATGATATAAAAAAATGTGGGAACAGAGATACCGATGATGACCGATTTAACAGCTTGGCGATGATCCTCCATAAACGCGGTCAAAAACAAAATGACCTCAAACCCGCTGAAGGACAAGACTGTTTGCGTGATTCCCTTGATCACGGGCATGACGCCAAATCCCATCACAGGACGTAAATTGTTGAAATCGACAACTTTCAGGCTTAAACCCAGAGTCATGAGAAAGATCAAAACCGTGATCGGAAGAAGAAGGCTGGATAAACGGGCGATTGGCGTCAAACCTCCCGTAACCAGATAAACCCCGACCCATATGAATAAAACCATTGTTATTGCAGTCGGTGTTCTCGGGAGAAGATAAAGACTGTTGACCTCAGCCATCGAGCGAATCTCGTACCCTCCCAGAACAATAAAGTAGACAACCAGAGGGAAATTGAGCAGACGGCCGACCCATTTTCCCACCAAATGCTGACTGAATTCAAAATAGGTTTGCCCAGGGAAGCGTTGACTTAGCTTGGCCATCATAATTCCCGCCAACACGGCAATCATTCCGCTCAAGATCACGGAGATCCATCCATCTGGCGTACCGGTTTTTTCCGTTACGGTTCGTGGCAATGTGAGCACACCTGAACCCAACATAATAGAAGAAGTAACAATCGCGGCTTCCTGCATGGTGATTCGATTTTTTGGACGGATGATCAAGTTGCCCCACTTCCTTGGACGCGCTACTTTTTGCGCACAGGATTCTTTGTGTTCATCATTTTTGGGCGCTGTTTCATGTTTCTCAGAGGAAAGCGTATAATAAAATCCTTCCATTCATAAAGACTGTAAGGAATCGTCGGTGCAACATAGGGCACGCCAAAACTCTCCAATCGGCACAGATGAATGGTAATGGCCAGGAAAAACAGAATTACGCCATAGAGACCGAACAGCGCGGCGCTAAACATGGCCAAAAAGCGCAATAGCCTGAGCGCGATCCCGGCGCCGTAATTGGGGATGGCAAATGAGGAAATGGCGGTGAGGGAGACAACAATCACCATGATCGGGCTGATAATACCCGCACTTACCGCGGCTTCCCCGACAACCAAACCGCCGACCAACCCCACCGTTTGTCCGACGGGCTTGGGCAGGCGGAGCCCCGCTTCCCGCAAAATCTCAATGGAAATCTCCATGATCAGCGCTTCAATAAAGGAAGGAAACGGCACTCCTTCCCTGGTTTGCGCCATGGAGATGGCCAATTTCGTCGGTATTAACCCCTGGTGAAAGGAAACGAACGAGATATATATAGAAGGGAGCAATAAGGAAATATAGGCAGCGAGATAACGCATCAAACGAAGAAGGGAGGTCGGAATCCAACGTTCATAATAATCCTCTGGTGACTGCAGTAACATGGGGAAAGTGGTCGGAACCATCAACACAAATGAGGTTCCTTCCAACAAAATGGCTACTCTCCCTTCCAACAGGGCAGCGATAACCCGGTCGGGCCGCTCGGTATATTGGATCTGCGGAAAAGGAGAAAACGGGTTATCTTCAATCAATTGCTCCACATAACCGGATTCAAGCACTTCATCCACATCAATCCGGTTAAGCCGCTGCTTCACTTCACTTACAATTTCCGGATCGGCAATCCCCTTCATAAAAGCAACAACCAGTTTTGTCCGGGTTCGCCTTCCCAACGTATACTCGATAAGGGTTAAATCAGGGGTGGTCAAACCCTGGCGGAGCAGGGCGATATTTACATCAAGCGATTCGTTGAAACCGGATCGCGGGCCGCGAACCAAAGCTTCCGATATCGGTTCCTCAATAGAGCGCGTTTGGTACTTCTGCGTTCCCAGAACCAGAGCGACTGACAGACCATCAATAAATAAAGCCGTGTTTCCTCTGGCGATCTCGATCAGCAAATCTTTGAAAAAACGAACTTCTTTCACGTTTTCAATGGTCAGGATATGGTTGGCAATAAAATCCGACAGCTCCTCTTCCCCTGATAACTCTCGGTCAGGATGATTGATATCAAAGGCAAACATTAGAGATTGCATGCATGATTTTATCCTCGACTAAACCACGGTCGATCAGGCTTTCCAAAAAAACCAAGGCGACTTTGCGATCCGTCGAGCCAAGCCGGAATGTTCGCATCTTCAGATCAGCGTTTTGACCGATCTCGTTTTCGATCATCAACAGGTTGGAAACGAGATCTTCATGGAAGCAACACGGCGTCTCATCCGAGTTTTTTTTTGTTTGCAATAGAGTCTTTTTCGGTTTCCGGCGTTTGATCATGGCATTCTCCCTCTTATGATCGAATCCAGTAATAAAGTTTGGATATTCCATACGGTATGATGAAAGAGGCGACCGCTCCAATCAAGATCCGCGGCTGAAGCAAACTTTGTATCAGCGTTTCCCACATATCCATCACCTATAAATTAATTTGCTCAGAAAGAAGAATCCAATACAGTAGCAGGAAAAAAAGCGACTGGCCGATCATTTATCCGGAAATCTGTCTTTCTGCATTTTTTATTCCGTTGAAAAAAGTAACTACCGAGCGGATCACACCACTTCAAATCGCTGTACAAAAAATAACCATCTCTATTTTTTAAGATGTGATTGATCTGATTTGACCCCCGAAAGCTTACCTTCATGAAGTCATATTGAGTTCGGTTAACAATCTTTCTTCTTCGAAAAGGTTCTGTCAAAAAAGGGAGCAGTAGCAAACCCCGATCGCTTCGCCTGAGTCCCATGATCCATTTGACCATCGGTCCTTTGCTTCTGTTTGGCACAGTCTCATTTCCTTAAAAGGTGGGAATAATCAGTTGGATTATTTATTAAATTCACTCTCTTTCTGCAGGAATCCGCAAATCCGAGGAGGACATCGGGGAACATCCTCAGGATTTCCGCGAGGATTCCCGACGGAGTGAATGAAATACGCTCAAAAACAGATGGCGATGGGAAAGGATGGAGAAGGAGG
>NZ_JAECVZ010000058.1:0-4936 GCF_016055135.1 Thermoactinomyces sp. CICC 10521
CTTAACCTGCTACGGTTTCTCTCCCGGTGATGCAACTTGACGAATGACCATTTCGTCATTTGCCTTATTCCATATCTTATTTTCAAGGTGCGTTCTCTCAGTTGTGCCGATCCTCTCGGCGACAAGAAATAATATATCACTGGTTCAAAAAATATGCAAGCCTTTTTTATAAAAAATTTAGCGGGTGGGAATTTGAACCTGCCCGCTTCGACCTTCATCATCGATCAGCCCAAAATCTGAACCAACTCGATCCACTCTCCGTCCGGCCCCAGCACAAAAGCATTCTTCAGCCCGATGTCCCATGTTTTGATCTCTTGGGCAATCTCTACACCTTCTTTTTGCATCCTGTTCACTTCCGCATTGAGATCATTGGTCAAAAATAGGCGGTCAGCAAATCGAGATGGGAAGCTTCCTGCTCATGAAATCCCGTCATCAATCCGGTGACGACGTTTAACTGGGTCTCTTGGTCGATGCGCAGACAAGTCCATCCGCCGGCCGCTTGAATCCCCCCTGACAAGGCTGCACTTTCAAGCGCCCGCACCACTGTTGTTCCCACTGCAATCACCCGTTTCCCTCTCTCTTTCGCTTCCTGAATGATTCTTGCCGTTTCTTCCGGGACTGCATAGAATTCACAATTTTCCTCCGGTTGAACCCGCTCCGCATCGTCAAATAAGTAACTCAACCCAGTATGCAGGGTTAGATAGGCAATTTTTATCCCTTTCCTTTGCAAGCGAAAAAGCATTTCCCAGGTAAACGCTCGGCCGGCCGATGGAAGCTCAACCGAACCCGGCGCATTACCGTATACGGTTTGATAATAATCGAGCGGCCATGATTCGGCGGAATACTCATAATGGACCGGCTCCCCGAGTGCGTAGATTTCTTCCAACAGCGCAGCCCCTTGCCGGTTGAAATCCAACGTGACAAAAGGCGGGCGAGTCTAAATCGCCTTTGCCAATAACTGCGGCGAAAATTCAAGCAGGTCCCCCGGCATCACAGATCCTCCCACCAACAATGCGTCCCAGATTGACTTATCTTTTCTGCGGGCCAAGCGAACCTCCATTCCCCTCTTTAGACACTCATCCCGACGAATCCAATTGGCCTTAAGCGAAGCCGGAATTGTACGGCTGTTGTTTAACACCAGCACATCGCCCGGGGACAAGTATTGATCAAGCTGAAAGAAGATGGTATGTCGGGATTTTCCGGTAAGCCGGTCAGAAACCATCAATTTCACATGATCCCGCCGGATTCCCTTCCGTTCCGGCAGGCTGGAGGCATTTAAAACCGGTGGCAGAACAAATTGGATCAGAGCCGCCATCGTTGATCCCCTTCTTTCCCGGCAAATGTGGGTGCATGAAGCCGTTGGCCATTGACATGACTGGACTCATCCTGTGCAAGATAGAGGAAAACACCTACCCTGTCACGCGGATCAGCCAATTCATAATCGCAATCCGGTACGGCCAGGGCATGCATCTCCGTATCCATCTCCCCGGGGTCGACTGCATTTACCCTGACTCCGCTGCCCTCCACCTCATCGGCCCAGGTTTGCGTCATTCCCTCCAGGGCAAACTTGGAGATGCCGTATGCTCCCCATCCGGCATAACCAATCCGGCCTGCTTCCGATGTGACATTGATCACTGACCCTTTTCCGCGCGCGAGCATCCCGGCCAGTACCCGCCGGGTAACCAAAAACGGATTCATGACGTTAACCCGCAAGACTTCCATAAAATCTTCCTCGGGAAAGTCGAGCAAGTACGGACTCGGACTCGGACCAAAGATTCCGGCGTTGTTAATCAAAACATCGATTTGCCCAAATTCGCCCTCCGCTGTCGCCACAAACCGTTCCACATCGCGCGGGGAGGACATATCTCCTGCCATGGCCAATACTTTTACCAAGTAAGCTTGCAGCTCCTTTTCCACTTGCTTCAGATTTGCTTCCGTACGGGCGGTGAGCGCCAGTGAAGCCCCCCTGTTCGGCAAAGGCATGTGCCAAAGCCCTCCCCAGTCCCCGTGACGCCCCGGTAATCATAACCACCTTATTTTTCAGTATTAGAAAAACCTCCTTATTTTTCCGAATGATTGTGGCACCACATTTTTACCCATTTAACAAACTTTTATAAACAATTATGTTTGTTAAATGGGTAAAAATTTTTTCTTCCAAAACAACGGCCAAAGGGCTTTGCAACTCCTTTGGCCAACAAAACAAGTTATTGTTGATCAACGACCAGACGGTTCCCAAGGAGCCCTCTTTTTGTTGCAAGCCGAGAGACTCGGAAACAGTACCGCCCAGTCATTCCCGGTGCTTTATTCCGGTGAACGGATGACACGGGGCATCCGGGCAATAATCGGCGTTCCGTAGCGCAGGTTTAATTTAGGATTGGGAAGAGAGACTGTCATGTGGGAAATCCGTTTGAGTTCGGCGATTTCCCCTCCATTTTCCACCCATAACCGGTTCACTTCATCGTTCTGGGCGACCCATTCCTGATCCAGTTTCCCGCCCACATCACTGTACCTCTGCTTGGCATAGGTGCGCAAATTGTACCAGCGCTCATCCAGCAGATCGCCCGTATCCCGCCAGTGATTCAGATCGATTTTCTTCATGCGGTACAAATCGTCCAAGGCTTCATTCAAATGCCTGTCTTCCAGTGTCACGCGGGCATCCATGCTTTGGTAAGTCTCATCCAGTTTTTGATTATCACTGGTATATTGTTGATTGATCGCTTGCAGCGTTTTTGTGTACCAATTTTCATTTTCAGCATCCAATTCGCCGGCAAAACGGGAAAAGGCCTCTTTCAGTCCCTGCTCATCCATGACAGGCACAAACGTGCCTCCCCCGGCAATCGCGGCGCTATCCAATGTCTGCCGGCTTTTTTCATCCAGACTGAGCCCGATGATGTTGACGATCGTTTGTGGATTGAATTTATGTAATTGCTTCACTTCGGCAACAGGGTTTCCACCGCAGGTATCACTTCCCCCGCTGACGATGTAGATCCGGTTCTTGCCTGTGGCCCCCGGCTTTTCAGAAAATGCGCGGGCTGTCTGTTTGATCGCCAAGGCAAGCGGTATTCCGCCGGCAGGCTGAGCTCCGTTTAAAGCCTGGTCAAAGCGGTTAGCATCATAAGCGGACAATTGGTACGCTGTCTCAACATTCCCGCAGGAAGGAGCCTGGTTCTTGGTTTGCTCTGAACCGGTCTGTCCGTAAAGGAGCAGGGCCACTTTCGTTTCCTTGGGAAGTTTGGCCGCAAATTGTTTAATGGCCTGACGAGCAAGGGCCATTTTGCTTTCCCCGTTCATCATTCCTGCCATCATCCCGCTTGCATCAAGAAGAATGACAACATTCTCCTTCATTTTCGGCTTTGTCGCATCCTTTAGAGCAGTCGGCTCAGCCTCGGATTTTAAACGGAGCAAAGTCGCCTTGTATTGAGGATTCTCCAATTTCGTAAATTGCTCTTCATATTCTGCATAGTTTTCCCCCAACAGTGCCAGCAACCGGCCATAAATCTCTTCCGCCTTCAAATTTTTCGGGAAAGTCTGCAACGCTGCCCGCAGCTTCTGCACATTATAACGCTTGGATGCATAAAGGCCCTGTCCATGATCCCGGACGATCAATTTGGCATCCGTGCTTGAAATCGGCGGTTTAAAATCAGCCTCTTTTTTGTCTGGCTCGCCCGCCAGTGATAAATAGCTGCAACCGCTGAGCAACATCGAACAGGCAAGGACGGCAGCCCACCCTCTGATCGTTTTGCGTTTCATTTCTTCCCTCCCATCATTGAGAATCCTCTTCTTCTGCTTATACCATACTATGCTTTCACTGGGAAAAGAAAAAAGCAAAATACAACTTTTCGTCATCTTTTTCTCAACGGCCGTTCATTCTCTCACGCACAATCGAATGAACGAGATGAACCGGCGACATCTCCCCGCCCGTAAACAAGGATACCCATTGCTTGGAAGGCAGCAATCTTTTGGCGATCTCGGCTTCATCCAACCCTCTCTCATGAAATTCCAGCGTTTTCTCCTGTAACCCTTCCAAAAAACGAAGCTTCTTTTCCAATTTGAAACGGCCGCCCTCTACAATGCCTGCGTGGCCGCAAAAAACGGTTTCGACCGGGAAAGTCAGAATCCGCTTGATCGAATCGATCATCCGGGGAACCGATTCTCCTTTCATCCCGTAATCGAGGCGGGTTCCCAAAAATAAATCACCTGCGAACAACCATTTTTTCTCTTCTTCGAGCAGGCAAATATGGTCAGGTGAATGCCCCGGGGTGCGAACAATCCGAAATCGATGGTTCGGCGTCTCCAGCCATTCGGGTACATCGACGCCCCCCATTTCCCCCCGCTTATTCCCCCAGATGATCCGACGGTAAGCTGGCATTTCCAATCGGTCAAATTCCGATTTTGTCTCAGGTGACCGGTACAAGGGAATGCGAAAGTAAGCGGCCCAAAAATCGGCGTTGCCGGCGTGATCTTCGTGAAAATGAGTGAGAACAATCTGGCGCGGATTTTTATCAGTTAAATAAGGAAGGAGTTCTGATCTTGCACGAACCGGCCCGGTGTCGATTAACAGACCGTCCACAATGTAACAACAAAAAGATAAAGGACTGCGAAAAAAACAGAAGCGTCCCCGGATCATATGAACATCTTCATTCACCGCTGTCCTGATTCGTATTTTCCTCATCTCGCCATTCTTCCTTCCTGGAAAATGACACATCGAAAAAGGCTCAGGCGCACATCTCCAGTGTTTGTTTAATCACACACCTGGTGCTTCTCCTTATTATTGTAAACCATCCTTCTTCTTCCTGTTATTTTCGCAAGCCATGAAAAAAAGCCGGTTGATTCTACCGGCTGAGGTTGTTGACAAAGAAGGTCAACAGCCTTTTTTGTTGAAAAGGTATAAAAAAACATTCCGAAGGAAGGTTTCTATGTTCAGGACGAATTCATC
>NZ_JAECVZ010000059.1:0-4796 GCF_016055135.1 Thermoactinomyces sp. CICC 10521
ATAGGTCACATCAGGTTTACTTTATCTGTATATATCCTAGAAATATACAAAACCCCATTCCTTTTCCGAAGAAAAGGGGGGGGTTTGTCATCAATCTCAAGCTACCCGAGTAGGGTAGCTCTTTTATATGATCCCAAAACAGGGGTCTAGAAGCCTTTCTGAGCCACGAAAAATTATTCCGAATACTCCAGGTACCCCCTGATATTTAAATGGCCGTATAAACGAAAAAATCGAAATGTGATAAAATGGATATTGCCGCAAAAACTTGCGAACGTATGATTGGTTGCCCTTGGGGATGCGGCCCCCGGGGCTTTACTTATGCCATCAAAAAAAGAGGCCCTATGAGCCCCTCTTCTCGCGCCTTTCTAGTGTTCGTCGATTCATGACTTCAACGCACAAATCAGCAATACTCTTTGCATTCGTAAAGATAACCTGCTTGGTGATCGGATCGATGTATTGGCCCAAGCCTGGGCTGAGTTTGACTTCCATGTCGTTGTTATCATCAATGATAAACTGCATGACCGTATTCTGGATGCTTTTCATCTTATAGTGATTGAGCGCCTGGCCAGTAGCTTCAACCAACGGGATCATTTTCTCATGGATGTCAGGATACATATCCTCTGCAATAGCTTGATTTAGGATGAAATCCAATCCGTTGTTTGCTTTGTCAAAGCGGAACAAGAAAATCAATATGTACACTCCCTTTGTTAAAAGTACATACTGATCATAGCACGTTCCTGGGCAATTGGCGGCAAATTCCTCCTTCGCTACCTCTGCCCCCTTAGGCGTACCGATCTAAAATATCTAGAATAACTCGCTGTGAATAACGATAGGCGCTTTGTTCCCCGGTACCATCAAACAATCCGTCTTCCTCTGCAACATCATAATATTGTCGAGCCTGCTCGTAATAAGGAACGTGTAAACGACGAATTAATTCATAAATTTCTGTTTCGTCTTTAAGGTTTCGTTCGTTTAAAAATCCAATCAGTTCCGATAATCCGTCAGGCCCAACAAAATATTCTAATCCCAGATCTTTGACGCCCATTCCCTTTGATAAATACAAATGGTCATTTTCCCGATAATTACATTTCCGTGATTTATGTACGATTCGAAAATTCCCCTCTTGATTGGTTTCATCCACCCACAGCCACTCTAAAAAACCGTTATCAGCCTTTTCAATTATTCCTCCACAAGCATCACATTTCCATTGTCTCAACGGTTCCAGCTTAATCTTTCCGAAATTTTGTAAGACCTTAATTTTAGTTTCCAAATTCAAAATAATCCCCTCCCACTCCATTTTATTGGAAACGAAGGGCGAATTCACGCTATTTTTACACGAACAAAAATTCGTATTTTATCCTCTTTCTAACTTATGATAATATAATGTTATCCGAAGTTAGAAACGGGTGATAACATGGAATCATTTCAAAATCCGATTATCAAAACCGGGATAGTCAGTAATGAAAATTCGACTCCGACACTTTATGAAGGCAAAGCAAAAAAGTATATGGAATCGTCCAAATCGGCCAATACCCGAAAAGCCTATCGGACGGATTGGCAGCACTTTTTGGATTGGTGCCAAGAACACAACATCAACCCGATTCCGGCGGATCCGCAAAACGTATCAGACTACATTGCCGATCTTGCTGATCAAGGCTATAAACCCTCTACCATCCAACGCCGCATCGCTTCCATCAGTCAAGCTCATCAAATGGCAGGGTTTGAAAGCCCAACTCACACTGCAAAAGTACGCGCCACCTGGCAGGGAATTCGCCGGGAGTTGGGAACCGCACCAAAGCAAAAGAAAGCCGCCGGCATCGAAATCATCAAAGCCATGTGCCAAACTATTCCGGATACATTACTTGGCCACCGGAACCGCGCTTTGCTTTTGATTGGTTTTGCTTCGGGTTCCCGCCGTTCGGAATTGGTTTCACTTAATGTCGAAGACGTTGAATTCAGCCACGAAGGTGTGACTCTACATATCCGCCGTTCCAAAACGGACCAGGAAGGCCGTGGTCGAAAGGTAGGTATCAAATTTGGCTCACATCCTCAAACCTGTCCTGTCCGGGCTCTCCAAAGATGGATCAACGAGTCTGGTATCACAACCGGGGCGCTTTTTCGCAGAGTAGATCGTCACGGCAATGTAAAAGATCGTCTCACTGGTGATGGAGTCGCTTATATCATTAAGCAAATCAGCAAGCGAGCAGGATTTGATCCTAAAGAATTTGCTGGCCATAGCCTGCGTCGTGGTTTTATTACTACTGCTCATAGAATGCGAAAAAGCGAATATGCCATTATGAAGCAAACCGGTCATAAGTCCATTCAGACCATGCGTCGATATATCGAAGACGCAGATGTGTTCGCTGACAATGCAACAGACGGGATCGGATTATAAAAACCACTCCGATCATGGAAAGTCCAGAAATATTTATAAGCCAAGGAAAGGAGTTGGACGATGGAGGGAGTTCCACTCTCCCTTTTTGTTTTTTCCTTGGCCTAAGTCAAGAAAGGAGGAGGCGGGACATTTGACAGAAGGGGATTGCCCCACACCCTTTCCTTGATTGGATTTTTTGTCCTCCTTCCCTGACTTAGATGCGGTTTGCAAAACAAATATGTCTATGATTCTAAGCATCCATCTTAAAAGAGAAGCCGGGAAAACCATATATTGTATCAGAACGGACGTGACTCACCTCCTGATACTTTGAAATGTCCCCGGCTTAAATTGGGGTGGAGGGAGCGAAGACCGATTTTGGGGCCATCTCTCCAGTAAATGGAAAAATGACTTGAGATACCTCTCAGTGCACTCAAGTCATTTCGTGTTTGTAAAGAAACTCAGTGATTACTCTCTCATGTTCATATTCTGTGTTTCAATAATATCCTTCATGTCCAGAATACGGTTGGATAAGCGCATCATCAATCTCTTGCTTTTTGAGCCATGTTAACAGGAAACGGCGTAACTTATGCGGAGAAATAGATCGTGTCATACCAGCTCTGAATACTTTTTGAGGATTATCTGGCTATCGCGATCGGTGTATTTTCTTCCAAGATGATTAGATAGCGCCTCTTTCTGTGTGTTATCGGTATGCATAGCTAACAATTCTTTGAATGCAATGGTACGATCCGGTCTTTCTTTCCTTTGCCCCGATTAACTTCGATGTGGCAGCGCTGAAAATCCACGTCGCTCAACTGAATGTTGATCAGTTCGCTCATGTGGACGCCGGTATACAGTAGGGTCTTTATGATCACCATGTATTGGAAGTTCTTTCTAATGGATGATTTTCAAACGTCACCCACCGTTCCAAAACCGATGTGAACGCACGTCTGTTTCGAAAAGGAAGGTGAAAGAAACCTAACTTTGCTACATGGTTCACTACGTGGCGAAGTAATTCTTGGAGTGAAACAGGATCTACTTGTTCCCTTGCTTTTGAATCATTTGACTTTGTTCAATCAGGGTGATAGCTGCTTTTTTCGCCGTCTTGGCCGAGTCCTTGTTATTGGTTATGTAAGCTAGAACAATCGCACCTTCTACAAGCATCTGAAGCTGATGAACCAATGTCTCATCATTCATATCCAAATCTTTTACTAAATCTCGAATCATTCGTGAAACGGCAAGTTTATGGTTGCAAGCGATCTGATGAGCCTCTTCTTTATCTAAACCAAGTTCTCCAGCAGCATTAATAAAAGCGCACCCTCTGAATCCCTCTTGATTAAACCACTCATCAAGCGCATCAAAGACAGCAAGCAACTTTCTTTTTGGATGATTACTGGCACGTTGAACATAATCTTTCATCCAATCTAGCCAACGCTGATCTACTTTTTCGAGATAAGCTTTTATCAATTCATCTTTTGATGAAAAATGGCGGTACAGTGTTTTGATTGCAACATTTGCCTCTTTTGCAATCAAATCCATCCCTACTGCTTGAATACCTTGGCGATAGAATAAATCTTCTGCGGCTTCCAAAATTCGGTCCTTTGGCTTTTTCTTATTATTTTCCTCCAAAATCTTTTCCTCCCTCTTGAAGTATAACGGTCGTTATACTATATTATAGCTATAAAGTATAACAATCGTTATACATATTATATCCAAAAAAGTGGGAGGTACCCCATAATGAATCTGAGGTTTATCTCTAAGTTAAAAACAGATGCGAGAACACCATTAAAGGTGGTGCCTACGAACGTAATCCTTGGGTTTATCGGCGGTTTCATCACCATTTTCTCACTGGCTTATCTTACAGAATGGAGCAAGATAACTTGGCTCATGGCTCCATTTGGAGCAAGCTGTGTTTTAGCTTTCGCTGTTTGGGACGCTCCGCTGTCCCAGCCTCGTAACATTATTGGAGGGCATTTTCTTTCTACTCTAGTCGGAATTCTCTGTCTGAAGATATTTGGCAATCACCCATGGGTGATTGCACTTGGAGTAGGTTTGGCTATTTCTCTGATGGTCCTTACTAAGACAACCCATCCCCCTGCTGGAGCTGATCCAATTGTTGTCATCCTTGGCAACTTTTCATGGAACTATCTAATAAGCCCTGTACTCATTGGCTCAGTAGTGGTTGTTGTGCTGGCGATTCTAGTAAACAACTTCACTAGTAAACGCAAGTACCCTTCGTTCTGGTTGTAGGGGTAGACCAATAACGCTTTCACTTACATGTTAAGGCTCAAAAGTTGGTTTATGAGACCAAGGAGGTTTTGAATGTTATAATGACCCCATACGCTTCCAGACGAAAGATAAAGTATAATGGAAGGAAGCAAGAAAGGGGTCGTTTTTTATGGGGCGGCGAAAATGGACTGCTGAG
>NZ_JAECVZ010000005.1:0-159592 GCF_016055135.1 Thermoactinomyces sp. CICC 10521
TGGTATTGAGCCATTGTGAAACCCTCCTTGTTTGGGAATGTTTGCCAACTACTATTCTAACCGAGGAATTTCACCATGGCTCAATTATTTTTCGCAGCTGCCATTTTTACACAATTATACGGACTTAACTCTGCTTTGATCCTTTTACGTTTCCATCATAGTCAAAGTTATAAAGTAAAATAACTGAATTCGCTTCCTGGTCCAGATGCTCACCGCAAATCCCGATAAATTCAGGAATTATTTTTTCATCATATGAAAAGCTCTTAAGAATAACTCGCAAATCCCTCGATGGTTCATTGTGAAACTCTACTTCTCTAAAATCGTCATCGTAATATTCAATGTTAAAATCCTTCCCGAATTCCGAATTGACCAAATTCCCGTCTTCCGTATAACTTTGCATCACATAGTTTTCGAGTTCTTCAAACGAACTTAAGTTACCAATAAACAATGATACATATCCTTCCTTCTCCAAAGAATGTTCCTCCTTGGCTTTCCTGCTATTTGAAATAAATGCCAAAACAAAAAAAGGGCGATATGGGTCGCCCGGGGAATATAATTATTCAGAATCAGTGGTTTCCAGCAAAACCCGTTTGAAATCCTCATACATATCAAACGCTTCTTTCAATACTTCCCTTAAATCATCGTAATTGCGGAATCCGGCTGCTCTGAAACGTTCGTCTGTACCATCCAATAACTGCTTTAACCAGTTCCATGGATCACCAATCAGTAACTCTCCATTCTTCCAAACTGCCCAGATAAACTCCAAAAGTGCATATCTGAGAGAAATATTGAATTTAAATTGAAAAGGAGGGTATTCCTCTACAATTTGAAAGAAATTTTCCCTTTTGTCATATCGGGCCGGATAACCTAATTCAGTAAATATCCTCAAAGCTTTATCATTATCATAATCAAATTCTTCGTCAAAGTCATATTTCGCAGAAATGTTTTTGTACCTGTTAATAAAATCAATCTTCTCCAATGCTGCTCTGATCTCCGGTGGTAATTGCATTTCTGGTGAGACCTGCACGATTTATTCCTCCCTGAACCTTATTTCAATGCCATATTTACTTTTGGCCAAATCACAAGCAGTCTCTTGGCGGCTTTCCTTCTTTTGATTTACGCGCGAGATTTTTTTCATATGCCGACTAAGGAGTTTTATAACCAGCATCATCAGCAACAGCTGTTCGCTGAGTAACAGTTGTTTTGATCCGTTCATAAAGAGATGGAAAACCCCGGATATCATGGACATTACCTGCTCTACAATGGCTCCCGAGACAAAGCAATTCCGATCAAAGCCAGTATGAAAGGAATAAGTAAAAATTCGCTGTCGTTCATTTTTGACAAAATACCCGCTTTCCGGATCAGTTGTGCTTTCCTTAACCTCTTTAATTTCAATGTCCGTTTTGGGAGTCAATATCTTTTTTCCATAAGCCAATCAATTCTGGATGATTTCATCCTCAAGTTGCTCTTGGTAGGTTCGGGCCTGCGCTCGAACCAGCTTCTTAACATATTTCTTTTTATTTGCATTGGCTTTCACATGTATTGAATCAATAAAGATGACTTCTGGATTGACAAAACCATGATTCATAGCTTCTTGTAAAATGTGATTAAAAATCATTTCAAATAGATCCGTGTCTTGAAAGCGAACGGACTTAATTCTTTCCGAACTGAAAAATGGGGGATTTTTTCTGTGAGTCCATAACCAAGAAACCAACGATAAGCCACATTGGTTTCAATCTCCTTAATGGTTTGGCTCATGGATCGAATGCCAAATAAATATTGGATCAATGCCATTTTAATTAAGAAGACTGATCAACACTGGGTCTCCCATTGTCAAGGCAATAATAGTCTTCAACAAGGTCATAGATAAAGTCAAAATCAAGCTGTCTTCAATCTTTCGAACCTAATGGTCCGCAGGTACTAAAAATCATCTAATGTGATGATCTCAAGTTGGTTTCGACTGCCTTTTCCATGTTTAGATAACAAAAGGAATCCCCCATTTTATAATTTTCTACTAATATGATTCGAAAAAAAGCTTGTCGACCTGTCTGCGATAACAGACTTCGCCGACAAACTTCTGTATTTTAATCTACCAGGAAGTCATTACTCATAACGACTTCCTGCAAATAAAATTGTAGCAACAAAATTCCAATCAATACCCTCTGTGAAATCTTCGCTTGGGTCAGTAATTAGTCCATCCACATCTTCAACCCATGATGCGATCCCATTTAAATAATCTTCAAGGCTTGTATTTACCCAATCATTTGAGTTTTGTTTTAAATCTTTTACCAAAAGAGAAATAAACTTTATAAAATCATCCTTATTCTCAACCTTCTCTAACATATCCTGAATCCCCAATGTTAACTCCTCCTATTTAATAACTTGCGTCGAGCCATCTCCAATTTTTAGTACAACAGATTTACCGTCCACTTTTGTAGTGAATTTCCATGCATCTTTGTAAACCTCGTCTTTTGAAACCCACTGAACTGGAATCTCTTTAATACCTGCAAGTCTTGCTGCCGCTAGCCTTCTATGGTCTAGTGTCCATATGTTACCTTTTCCATCTTGCCAAACCCTTATAGGTGGAAGTTCAAATATCTTAGAAGGGTCTTGAGAGAATGTCTTGGCGTTATTCAGTACTGTATAATCACCGGTTTTATTACTAACAGTACTCTGCATAAATCTGATATCTCTTGGGTTAAGTATTGCTTTACTGTTTGCAACGTTCTCATTTACCCCACCAAACTCATCTTCAATTCTCTTAATTCCTTCTTTACGCGCTTTAGCAAAATCAAATTTAAATTTCGTAGGTTTACCCGTCCCCTTACCCTCGCCTTTAGAAGGAAACTTCTGCAACCACGCACCGAATTCAGTATCTCCAACGGTTATTTTACCAAAACCAATGGTTGGGATTTTCATTCCCGATGCGTCTATACGCCTACCTCAAGTTTCGGGATCGGAATTTCATTGATTTTGGAAAGGATCGGGCCTGTATGGTTAGAAATGGACCAGCCCGTAAGTGCAAAGAATCCACCAAAGACGGTCGCAACAAACGTATTTCGGAGATTCACCTTCCCGGTCTTAAACCAATCAAAAAGAGATTGACCTGCCCCGCCGCCTGCTGCTCCACCCAGAATTTTGGGAAAGGCTTCTCTTAACAAGGAAATCCTTGAACCAAGCCAGGAAACAAAGCCCGATCCGGCAACACTTGAGGATACCCAGGAGCCGATAGCTCCCCCAATGCCTCCGGACAAACCTCCAAAAAACATATCTGAGAGCATTTCTGTTCCAAAAAAATCATTTCCTGAAAGCCAGGAAAAAAGACCACTGATGACAATACCGGCCAGAATCCCTTCTCCCAGCGTTTCTCCTGAGATTACGAGCGCACCAAGCACGAATTCGCTACCAAAAACAATCAAGAGCACAGCCGCAATGGCCAACACGATGATCCCGACCGTTAATCCAATGGTGACGATATTATCCTTAATCCAATTCCATGCAGAAGACAACCCATCTACAACGACTTTTGTGATCTGGCCACAGACCTTACATATCCAGTCCCATGATTCGGAACAGAATTCTTTTGTTTTATTCCAGGCAATGGAGACGGTTTCCTTCGTCCAATTCCATGCTTTTGTAAACCAATTCCCGGATCCGTGCTCTTTTTCCTCTTGGGAAGTTGAAGTGTCGGGAGTCTCTTTCGTTGGTGGCGGCCCTTGCTTGACCTTGTCAAAATGATCATTTACGTGAGGAATGTTAAAACTGTTCCCATCGGCTAAAGCTGAGCCGCCCCCCCAAAATACCCACACAAACAAATGCTAATAGAAAAATAATAAATATTTTTTATTAAATAATTTTCTCAAGTCTATCCCCCCATTCGTTTTGTATTTTTGTATAGTAATTTTTTATGTCAATAGTTAAATAGTAGAAAACAGTTGTTCCTGCAGCACCATAATCATTGACAGTCGTCCAAAACGTAACCGACGATTGATTAGCCAGCATCAACATGGTTGTGCTTATCCATATTCATTGAAGCTTCAAGTTAATCGCAAACACTTTTGTGTTCCTGGCTTGTAGAGCTGAATCTCCATGATAATGAGGTGGCATCTGAGCCGGCTTGAATTGCTTGAAAACTTGCTTTTTTATGGAGGCGCTCTGATTAAAAAGCGGAGAGTGTGTCAAGATAGACTCACAACTCCGCTCTCCATCCCCCGCTCATCGAACTGAGGCACCTGAGGCTTGAGAAACTGTCATCATTCGTTGTTCATTTATAATACCAGGAAACAAGCTAAACCTCTTTTAGCCAATCTCTTTGTCTGAGACAAATCATTCCCAAAACTTCCGGTCCAGTGTCCGGTACTGAATCGCCTCGGCGATGTGTTCCATTTGAATCATTTCGTTACCGGCCAAGTCAGCAATGGTACGGGCCACCTTGAGGATGCGGTCATGGGCCCGGGCGCTTAAGCCAAGGGTGTCGAATGCTTGCTTCAGGATCTGACGGGAGGGAGCATCCAGCCGGCAATAGCGGCTTATATCGTCCGGGCTCATGCTGCTGTTGGAGATCCCTCCCCTCCCTTTGTACCGTTCCCGTTGAATCTCGCGCGCCTGGTTTACACGTTTGCGTATTTCTGCCGAGGATTCTCCTCTGACCGGGGATGACAACGTCTTATAATCCACTTTGGGCACTTCGATGTGAATGTCGATGCGGTCAAGCAGCGGACCGGAAATTTTGGAGCGGTACCGGCCCACCTGATGCGGTGTACAGGTGCAGGAGCGGTCTTCTTCATAACCAAAGTAACCGCAAGGACACGGATTCATCGAAGCCACCAGCATGAACTCCGCAGGAAATGTAAAGACAGCACGGGCCCGCCCAACGGTTACTTCGTGATCCTCCAGCGGTTGGCGCAGCACCTCCAGCGCAGACTTCGAAAACTCGGGCAACTCGTCCAGAAACAGCACACCGCGATGGGCAAGGCTGACTTCACCCGGTTTCGGAATTGCCCCACCCCCGACCAGCCCTGCCTGGGATATGGTGGCCCCGGTCAGCCGTAAGTCCGGCAATACTGCAAATTTTGGTGACTTCCAATGCCTCTTGCAAGCTCATATTGGGTAAAATGGAGGGAATTCTGCGTGCCAGCATCGTTTTTCCCGATCCCGGCGGTCCGATGAGCAAAAGATTATGACCGCCGGCCGCCGCCACTTCCATCGCCCGTTTCACATGGGCTTGTCCCTGCACATCGGCAAAATCATGCGGAAACGAACTTTCTTCCTGCTCCTTGGTTTGCGGTTGCCAATCCGGCTGCCACTCCCCGCGGAAAAATCGGATCGCCTGCTGCAACGATTCAACCGGCAGTACCCTCATTCCGTCGACCAAAGCCCCTTCCTCGCTGTTGGCCAGCGGCAACATCACTTGTTCGATTCCCGCTTCCTTCGCCGCCATCACCATCGGCAAAATTCCGTTGAGCGGCCTCAATGAACCGTCCAAGGCCAATTCACCGACGAGCAACATGCGATCCATGGAAACTTCCGGTTTTAACTGTTCACTGGCGATCAGCACACCAATGGCAATCGCCAGATCAAAACCTGAACCTTCTTTCTTTATATCTGCAGGAGCCAAATTCGTAGTAATCCGTTGCAACGGGAAGCTGACACCGCTGTTTTTTACGGCTGCCCGAACGCGGTCCCTCGCTTCCCTGACTGCCGAATCCGGCAATCCGACAATTTCAAAAGCCGGCAGACCGTTGCTTATGTCGACTTCCACTTCCACGATCAGTCCGTCAATGCCAAATACACTGGCACTTACCATTTTTGCGTACATCTTTATTCCCCCGGAAATATTTGGATACTTCCTTTTTTCGTGCTCTCTCGACAATCTCCTTCTGCTTTTCCGGGATTGTTCAGCACCATCTCCAAAGAAACCCTTGCAATCAGAATTTCCTGTGCTAAAATTATCTATCAATTAGAAAAATAGCAAAGGATGTAGTCATATGGGAAAAGTAAAAATTGAGGATATTATTATTGCCCATCAAACATTGAAAGAAGTGTTAAATAAAACACCTCTGGAGAAAAACACGTTACTCTCGGAGCAATATGGCTGCAATCTTTACCTGAAACGGGAAGATCAGCAAGTGATTCGCTCCTTTAAAATCCGCGGCGCTTATCATACGATTTGCCGCTTGTCCAGCGAGGAGCTGGGACGGGGCGTTGTCTGTGCCAGTGCAGGCAATCATGCACAAGGGGTGGCCTATTCCTGCCACATGCTGAAAATCAGGGGCAAAATATTTATGCCGACGACGACACCCAGACAGAAGATTTCCCAGGTTAAACATTACGGAGGTGAATATGTCGAGATCATTTTGACGGGAGACACCTTTGATGACTCTTTTAACCAGGCGGTCGCGTGCGCCACAGAGGAAAATATGGCCTTTATTCACCCGTTTGACGATTACCGGACGATTGTGGGGCAGGGCACGATCGGGATTGAAATTTTGAACGACATGAATCAGCCTCCCGATTATGTGTTTGTGGCGATAGGCGGTGGCGGACTTGCGGCGGGGGTCAGTTCCTACATAAAAAGCGTAAATCCGGATACAAAAGTGATCGGGGTCGAACCGGAAGGGGCCGCCGGAATGAAGCAATCCTTTGCAGCGGGCGAAGTGGTTCCGCTGGCACAGATCAACCCGTTCGTCGATGGGGCAGCCGTGCAAAAGGTCGGCAATTTAACTTTTAAAATTTGCCAGGAACATGTGGATGACATTGTCGCGGTCCCTGAAGGAAAGGTATGTAGCACCATCCTTCATCTTTACAACCGCCATGCGATTGTGGCAGAACCTGCGGGTGCATTATCCATTGCCGCACTCGATTTTTATAAAGATAAAATCCGGGGAAAAAACGTGGTCTGCATTGTCAGCGGTGGCAATAATGATATCGAACGCATGCAGGAGATCAAAGAACGCTCCTTGATCTATGAAGGGCTCAAGCATTATTTCATCATCAATTTTCCGCAGCGCGCCGGTGCATTACGCGAATTTTTAGATGATGTGCTGGGGGAGAACGATGATATTACCCGCTTTGAGTACACGAAGAAAAATAACAAAGATAACGGCCCGGCCCTGGTGGGAATCGAATTGAAACATCGGGAAGATTATGCCCCTTTGATTGAACGGATGAATAACAAGGGAATCTCCTATCTGGAGATCAATAAAGACGAACAATTGTTCCACCTGTTGATCTGAAAAAGAGCACCTCAAACGCAGAGGTGCTTCAGCTTGTTTCCTTCTTGCCGCTTGTTCCCGGCTCCTTCGTCGCAAAAATTCCGGCAGAAAAACACCCATCCTCTTCACCAGAGTACGGCGTTTCCGATTTCCGCCCGCTTTCCGAATTGGAAGTGCTTCTGTCATGAGCGCCGGTTGCGGTTGATTCTGATCTTCCTCGGCTCTTTTCCCGGAACTTTTGGAACCGTGATCAGCAAGACGCCGTTTTCATAATCGGCCGTGATGTGATCGAGATTGGCATCTTCCGGAAGTGTCACCGTCCGGTGGAAAGAACCGTATCTTCGTTCGGAGATGTACATTCGTTCGCCTTGTTTTCTCTCTTCCTGTGTACGTTCCCCTTTAATCGTCAGTTGACGTCCATGTACTTCAATCTCAACGTCCTTTTCCTCAATTCCGGGCATTTCCGCCTCAATTTGATATTGGTTCCCGTCATCTTTCATATTGATCGCCGGCATCATCGCCATGGGATGCGTCCAGGCAGGGTTCTCAAAAAAGCGTTCAAACGCCCGGTTTATTTCGGAATGGATCTGTGCCAACGGATAAGCGAACGGATCGGGGAAACCTCCACGGTCTCCGTAGCGCTCAAGTTTTCCCATCCTTTTTCCCTCCTTACATCCTTGATCTTCTCTACTATTCATAGTGTGCAATTTCTGTAAAAAAGTTATTCCCAAAAAAGGGATTAAACAAAAACAAACATCACCTTTCGGGGCGAGGGAAGAAAAACCAAATCAATTCAGGAGCGGAGACCAGCAGGAACCCGGGAGAGTCAGGTGAGCGCCGTCATGCTGCGGCAAAACACTTTCACAAAAAAAGACAACCTCTCCTGCCGGAAAAGAGGTTGTCTTCCTTCAAAAAGCTCCTTCAATATGATCGATTTGCAGCGGCAACAACTCCCGGTTCAACAGGACGGAGACGACGTCAAAACGCACCGGCATGTGCCCCAGCTGCTTCCGTTGAATGTACTGAATGGCCAAACGCCGCACTTTCTGTTGCTTGCGCACATCTACCGACTGAAAACCGTAACCGTATTTTCCGCCACAAGTCGTGCGAACTTCCACGATCACCAATTGTCCGTCCTTTTGCGTGATCAAATCCAATTCCCCAAGGCGGCTGGCCCAATTGCGCTCCACAATCTCATATCCTTTATCCCGCAACATGTCCGCAGCCAGCTTTTCCCCCATCCGCCCTACTTCCTTGCGCCGGTCTTTCATCTTTCCTCCCCGGCCATGGCCAGCGTCATCTCATTTTCCGTAAACCATTCACGAACCGGGGCAAAACTGCGGCGATGTAACGGAGTCGGTCCCCATTTCCTGAGTGCCTCCAGATGCTCCGGGGTTCCATACCCCATGTTTTGGTCAAAACCGTATTCCGGATATTTTCGGGCCGCTTCAATCATCCATTCATCCCTGGTCGTTTTGGCAATGACGGAGGCGGCGGCAATCGAATGGCTGAGAGCGTCTCCCTTGACAATTCTCTGCTGATTGATGGAAATGCTGGGAATGGTCACGGCATCGGCCAAAATTATTTCCGGCACCGGTTCCAATTGCCGAATCGCCGTCCGCATCGCTTCATATGTCGCCTGCAAAATATTATGCCGGTCTATGTACGCGACATCGACCAACCCGATGCCGATTGCAATCGCTTTCTGCTCGATCCGTTGTTTTAACACATTTCGTTCTTTTGCCGTCAGCTGTTTTGAATCATTTAAACCTTCCACGGGAAAATCGGCCGGCAAAATCACGGCAGCGGCAACAACCGGACCAGCCAACGGTCCCCTGCCCGCTTCATCCACCCCGGCAATCCATTTTATCCCCCGGGCGCGGCATTCGCGCTCATATTTCCACATCGCATCCAACCGTGCGCGTTCTTTTTCTCTTCGTTCTTGTTCTTTTATGTAGGAACGAGCGAGTTGACGCACACCCGCCCGTGAATCTTGCAACAGGGCTTCAAGCTCCGCTCCGGAAATCGTCTCTTGGGATTTCAGCCAAGCCTTAATCTCCGCTATCGTTCCCTTCATCCGTTTCCTCCTTTTTCTGCAGGTCTTCCGGCAACTCCAACGTAATCTGCCCAAGCCGTCCCGAACGCAGGTCATTCAGGAGAATCTCCGCTACTTTTTCATAGTCGATCTCTCCTCCGCGAATCAGACAACCCCGTTTCCTTCCGATCATCTCCATCAGTTGGACGCCATCCGCAGCGGAAACTTCGTTCAGGTTATAACGTTTGCGCAGTGCTTCCGGATAACGCTCTTTTAAAAAGCGGATGGTATAAAGTGCGACATCTTCCAGAGGCAAGATCTCCTCTTTGATCGCACCGCTGGCGGCCAGGCGGTAACCCACTTCGGGATCATCGAACTTGGGCCACAAAATCCCCGGGGTATCGAGTAATTCCAAGGTTTTTCCCACCCGAATCCATTGTTGCGCCTTGGTTACTCCGGGGCGGTCGCCCGTCACCGTCGCAGTTCGACTGGCCAGACGATTAATCAGCGAAGATTTGCCGACATTGGGAATCCCCACCACCATCGCACGAAATTTTCGCGACTGAATTCCTTTTTTCTCCCTCTGCGCAAACAGGGGCGCCAGCAGACGCTCACTGGCGGGAATGATTTGCTTCACCCCTTTTCCCGTCTGTGCGTCAATCGGCAAAACAGTCAAACCCCGCTCCCGAAAATAATCGATCCAGCGCCCGGTCGCCTTCTCATCCGCCAAATCGCTTTTTGTGAACAGAATTAGCCGCGGTTTTTGTTTGAGAATCTCATCCATCATCGGGTTTCGGCTCGAGAGAGGCAAGCGGCCGTCCAATAATTCGAAGACGATATCCACCAGCTTCAATTTTTCTTCCACTTGCCTGCGCGCTTTCGCCATATGCCCCGGAAACCATTGAATCGTCAACTGTCAGTCACCTTCTTCATTCTACAGACCCGATATTCCCGCTGCATGAACCAGGTTTTCGTAAAGGAGAAAAGAGCTTGATATCACAATCCGGAGCGGATGGTTTCAAGCTCTTTCTGCAGCAGTCTGTTATTTGATTTTTACCATAAAAACTGGATGTGATCAAATGGATAGTAAACAAACTCCGCCCGACCGACGATCTTCGAGATCGGAACAGGGCCGATATCCCTGCTGTCCTTGCTGTTGATGCGATTGTCTCCCATCACAAACACATCGCCGGGAGGCACTTTTACCTGATCAAAATCAAGTGTCCGGTTATCTTCGGATATGTAGGGTTCATTGATCATTTTGCCGTTAATGAAAATTTTATTGTTCTTTGCCTCGATTGTCTCTCCTGGCAGGGCGATCACGCGTTTGATAAAATCCTGCTGTTCCGGGGCGTGAAACACAACCACCTCACCCCGGTGCGGTTCACGAAAGTCGTAGATCAATTTATCCACCATCACCAAATCGCCCGTAAACAAGGTATCCTGCATGGAAGGGCCGGAAACATTAAACGGTTCAAACACAAACATGCGAATGAGAACGGCTAAAATCAGCGCCAGCAAAATTGCTTTTGCCCAATCCAATATTTTCTTTTTGCCGTTTTTCTGATCCGGTTGCAGGGACTGTTCTGAACGAGGGACAAATTCATCCATTTGCTTCCCTCCACTTGGCAGAAACATAGATAGATGCGAAGAAAGGGCTTGAACCCGTCCAAGCCCTTCAAACCCAATGGTATATTAGTGAATTTCCTTAATGCGCGCTGCTTTACCGCGAAGTTTACGCAGATAGTACAGTTTCGCACGGCGAACTTTACCGCGGCGGATCACTTCGATTTTTTCAATGCGCGGCGAATGCAACGGGAATGTACGTTCAACCCCTACACCATAGGAAATCTTGCGCACGGTAAACGTCTCGGAAATGCCCCCGCCACGACGTTGGATCACAACGCCTTCAAATACCTGAATACGTTCGCGTTGTCCCTCTTTTACTCTCACGTGCACACGAAGAGTGTCCCCGGCACGGAATTGGGGGATATCTTTTTTCAATTGTTCTTCCGTAATTTCACGAATGATCGGACGCATGCCTCACAAACCCCCTTTCTCATCAAGAATCTTCAACTCCGCATTTCTCCGCACTTCACGGGCGGATAGACGGAGAATATTGTAACACACGACCTGATTGAATACAATTACTGTTCATGGGAATACTTACGCTCCAATTCCCGCAAAAATGCGCGATCCTCTTCCGTCAGAGCCGCCGTTCTCAACAGATCCGGCCGCCGCTGCCATGTGCGAAGCAAGGATTGCTCACGCCGCCATTGTTCAATCCGGGCATGATGGCCGGATAACAGAACATCCGGTACTTTCATTCCCCGAAATTCAGGCGGGCGGGTATATTGCGGATATTCGAGCAAACCGCTGGAAAAGGAATCATCCACAGCCGAGGATTCATTGCCCAGCACACCGGAAATCAAGCGGCTGACGCTGTCCATGAGCACCATGGCCGGCAATTCGCCGCCAGTCAGAACATAATCGCCAATCGAGATCTCATCCGTCACCAGGTGTTGGCGGATCCGCTCATCATAACCTTCGTAATGGCCGCAGAGCAGAACGAGATGAGAATGGCGTGCCAGCTCCTCCGCCTTTGCCTGGGTGAAAGGCACACCCTGTGGCGACATCAGGATTACAGGTGGACGTTCATCAACTTGTGCGAGAATATCATCAACGGCAGCAAACAGCGGTTCCGGCTTCAACACCATCCCCCCGCCGCCTCCGTAAGGGGTATCATCAACCGTGCGGTGTTTATCGGTTGCATATTCCCGGAAGTTGATGAGATTGGTTGCGATCAATCCTTTTTCATGTGCTCGTTTGATGATGCTCGATTGCAAGAAGCCGGTAAACATCTCCGGAAAAAGGGTGAGCACGTCAAAACGGATCTTTGCCACATTAATCCAATCCTTCCATCCACTGAATAGTAATCTGTTGCCGCTGGAGGTCTACATCCTTCACGATCGGCTCAATATAGGGGAGCAAAATCTCCTTATCCTGATCATCAGAACGAACAACCCACACATCGTTGGCCGGCAGAGGCAAAATTTCTTTAACCTTGCCGATCTTCCTGCCTTCCGTGGTGATTACCTCACATCCGATGATCTGGTGAAAGTAGAACTCGCCTTCCTCTTCGTTGAGCGGAGCCAAGTCCTCTTTTGGAACGACCAGCCGGCTGTTTTTGTAAACTTCAGCCTCGTTAATGCTGTTCCACTCCTGAAACTTCACCAGCAGTGCGGATTTATGCGGACGGCTTTTTTCCACAGTCAGCGGCAAAGGCTCATTAAGATCAGACCGGAGGAGCAACAGCCGATTCCCTGGAGCAAAACGCAGCTCGGGAAAGTCGGTATCGCACAGAACGCGAACTTCACCGCGAATACCGTGGGTTCCGACGATACGGCCCACATTCAAGTACCCGGAGCCGAAATCCCCGCCTTTTCTGTGATTCAAACGATTTTCACCCATACGCGTTGCTTCTCCTTCCATGCTGTTGCCCTTACAACCGTGCGAATCGCTCTGATCACCCGGCCTTGTCGCCCGATCACTTTACCCAAATCCTCTTTCGCCACCGACAGCTCGTAAACGATGCCGTCTTCGGTTGTTCGTTCACTGACGTTTACTTGCTTCGGATGATCCACCAGCGCCGTCACCATGTATTCAATCAGTTCTTTCATCGCTTATAATCCTCCAGGGTATGCCCAGAAGTCTTATTTTTGATGTTTTTGCTCATGCACTTTTTGCAAAATGCCTTCCTGGCGGAACAAGCTGCGTACCGTATCGGAAGGTTGTGCACCGTTAGCGAGCCATTTCAGGGCTTTTTCCTCGTCAATTTTCACCGTGGCCGGTTGAGTTGTCGGATTGTAGTATCCGATCTCATCAATGGAACGGCCATCGCGCGGTGCACGAGAGTCAGCCACAACGACGCGGTAAAACGGGGCTTTTTTTGCTCCCATGCGTCTTAAACGGATTTTCACTGCCATCTTTTTTCACCTCCTGCACAAGGTTTCATCTATTGCATAAACGGAAAACGGAAGCCTCGTTTTTTCCTTTTTCCGCCTTTGCTCATCTGCGAAAATTGTTTCATCATTTTTTTCATGTCATTAAATTGCTTCAACAGGCGGTTGACATCCTGAACCGTCGTGCCGCTGCCGTTGGCAATCCGTTTTCGCCGGCTGGCATTGATGATTTCAGGATTCTCTTTTTCCTGCGGGGTCATCGAGCGGATAATCGCTTCGACCCTGGAAAGCTGCTTCTCATCGACTTGCAGGTTTTTCAACCCTTTGATCTGGCCGGCTCCCGGCAGCATGGCAAGCATGTCTTCCAGCGGGCCCATCTTGCGAACCTGCTGCAGCTGATCCAAAAAATCGTCAAACGTAAATGAGAGCGTGCGCATCTTTCGTTCAAGCTCTTTTGCTTTCTCAGCATCAACTGCTGCCTGCGCTTTTTCAATCAGGGTGAGCACGTCGCCCATGCCCAGGATGCGGGAAGCCATGCGATCCGGATAAAAAGGTTCAAGGGCATCGGTTTTTTCGCCCAAGCCGACAAATTTGATCGGGCACTGGGTAACCGCTTTGACGGAAAGGGCTGCACCCCCGCGAGTATCACCGTCCAACTTAGTCAAAACCACCCCGGTGAGCCCCAGTTCGCTGTGGAACGTTTCTGCCACATTGACGGCATCCTGACCGGTCATCGCATCGACGACCAGCAAAATCTCATCGGGCTCCACCTGCTCACGAATCCGCTTCAACTCGTCCATCATTTCCTGATCGACGTGAAGGCGGCCCGCAGTGTCGATGATTACGTAATCCAAATTTTCTTCTTTCGCCTTGGCGACACCGCGCTGTGCGATGACAACGGGATCCTCTTTATCCCCAAGGGAAAAAACGGGTGTATTTAAATCCGCGCCCAAAATTTCCAACTGCCTGATCGCCGCAGGGCGGTAGACGTCTGCAGCCACCAGGAGAGCGCGGCGGTTTTGCTTTTGCAGATAACGTACCAATTTGCCAGAAGTGGTCGTTTTACCGGCACCTTGGAGACCGACCATCATGATCTTCGTCGGCGGCTTTGCGGATTGAACCAGTTTGCTTTGTTCCCCGCCCATCAGCGCAGTCAACTCTTCATTGACCACCTTGATGACTTGCTGTCCGGGGGTTAAGCTTTTCAGCACTTCCTGTCCGATCGCCCGTTCTTTGACGCGGTCGATGAAACTTTTGACAACTTTAAAGTTGACATCTGCTTCCAACAGCGCCAGACGGACTTCCCGCATCGCTTCTTTCAAATCCGCTTCCGTCACTTTTCCTTTGCCGCGCAACTTGCGCATGACCGATTGCAGTCTCTCTGACAATCCTTCAAATGCCATGGGTGCCCCCTCCTCACATGGCCCTTAATCAAGATCGACCATTTTCTTAATGAGCGGTTCAATTCGCGAACGCGCTTCTGGCTCATCATCCAGGCGCCGCAAAATTTCCTCTGCAATCTGTTGTCGCTCTGTGTGCTTGTGCAAAAGCCCCAGCTTGTTTTCCAAATCCAACATGGTCGCTTGCGCCCGCTTGATCGCCTCAAATACCGCTTGCCGGGAAACACCTTGATGTTCGGCTATTTCTCCGAGTGACCAATCCAACGCATAATACATCTCAAGCAGGGCCCGTTGCTTTTCGGTCAACAGCGAACCATAAAAGTCGTACAACAGATTCATTTCCGTTGTCTGGTCTAGCACGGGAGACACCTCCGCGCACCGTCAAGGCGCTAACCTTTACAGGTGTATACTATACCCCAGGAAAATAATCATGTCAAGGCTTTTTCCTTGATCAATACCCAAAAGGAAGCGGGGGAATGAAAAACCCCCTCTCCCCTCATGCCCGATCGCTCATCCATGCCTGTTGCAAAAAGCCGATTACTCCGCCTGCATCTCTTCTTCCATCGCTTCTTTGAACAAGGCGTGCAAAAACTGATCGGCATCAAAGTCCTGAAGGTCATCCGCTTTTTCACCGAGTCCGACCAGTTTGACCGGCAGGTTTAACTCGTGATTGATGGCGATCACAATTCCGCCTTTGGCCGTTCCGTCCAATTTTGTCAAGACGATGCCCGATACATTGACAGCTTCGCCAAATTGCTTCGCCTGGATCAGGGCATTTTGTCCCGTGGTGGCATCAAGCACCAGAAGCACTTCATGCGGGCCGTCAGGCACTTCCCGTTTCACGACGCGGTATACTTTTTTCAGTTCTTCCATCAGGTTCACCTTGTTTTGCAGGCGGCCTGCCGTATCACAGAGCAGAATATCCGCCTTGCGCGCGCGGGCGGCCTGAATGCCGTCGTAGATCACTGCCGCGGGATCAGCACCTGCCTGATGCTTGATCACATCAACTCCCACACGTTCTCCCCAGGTTTCCAGCTGTTCAATCGCCCCGGCGCGGAACGTGTCCCCGGCCGCCAGCACCACTTTTTTGCCTTCGCTTTTAAAGCGGTGGGCCAGTTTGCCGATCGTGGTCGTTTTTCCGACCCCGTTCACTCCCACAAACAAAATAACGGTTAATCCATCTTCATTCAGGTTTAACTTGCTCTCCCTCTGTTTATCCGACAGCATTTCACTGATCAGTTCCATCAGGAGCGGCTGCAATTCCGAAGGCTCTTTGATTTTTCTCTCCTTCACTTCCGAACGGAGACGCTCCGTCAATTCCATTGTCGTTGTCACCCCGACATCTGCACCGATCAAAATCTCTTCCAGTTCCTCATAGAGATCCTCGTCGATCTTGCTGCGACCGGCGAACAGGTCGGATATGGCCCCGACAAACTGCGTACTCGTCTTCTTCAGTCCGGTCATAAATTTTTGTGTGACCGAATCGGTTTTTTTGGAAACACTCTCTTTTAATTTCCTGAAAAAACTCATCTTGTTCCTCCTAGCTCTGGCTACTGGCAACTTCCATACTTCCATCATACTCTTCCAGCTTCACTGATACCAGTTTGGACACACCCGATTCCTGCATGGTAATTCCATACAGCACATCCGCTCCTTCCATGGTGTGCTTGCGGTGGGTGATGATGATAAACTGCGTTTTGCCAGAAAACTCTTTCATGTAATGGGTATAGCGGGTCAGATTGGCTTCATCGAGCGCTGCGTCCACTTCATCCAAAACGCAGAACGGCACCGGTTTGATGCGAAGAACGGCAAAAAGAAGCGCCAGCGCGGCCAACGCTCTTTCCCCGCCCGACAGGAGATTGAGGTTTTGCAGTTTTTTTCCGGGCGGTTGGGCGACGATGTCAATTCCCGTTTCCAGCAGATTGTCCGGTTCGCTCAGTTGCAAATCAGCGCGTCCGCCGCCGAACATCTTCACAAATACATCTTGAAATTCGGTGCGGATCATTTCAAAACTCTCGAGAAAACGCCGCCCCATCTCCTCCGTCAACTGGCGGATGATTTCATAGAGTTTCTCCTTGGCTTCGAGGAGATCCGCTTCCTGGGTCTTCAGGAAATCGAGTCGTTCCATCAGACGGTTGTGCTCTTCAATCGCTCCCAGGTTTACATCCCCCAACGATGTGATCTGCGATTTGAGAGAGCGAACCCTCCGCTCCGCTTTGGCAGGTTCGGCAGGGACCTCATATTCTTGTTTGGCCCGTTCGTAACTGATCTCATATTCTTCGGCCAACTTTTGCAAAAGATGATTTAACTCCACATCAAGGCGGTTCACGCGCACTTCCTGCTCATGGAGCCGGTTCTCCTGCTTGCGGTAGGATTGGCTCAAGGTGCGCACCTCTTTTTCTTGCTGTTCGCGACGCTGCAAGGTTTCTTCGCGCAACTGTCTCGTTTCGGCCAGCTGGGACTGAATCTTTTCCTTCTGCTGCCGAAGGTCGTTGATCCTCTGCTCCAGTTGGCCCATTTCCTGCTGATTGAATTCCTGCTGAGAGCCCAAAGACTCCCACTCTTTTTTGGCGATGCCCAGCTGCTTGGACGAACGCTTGTAGTCTTCAGCCAGCCGGCGCCCGATTTCCTCCAGGTTGGCCAGTTCCTGCCTTAGCTGCGCCACAGTGACACGAAGTTCGGTCATCCGCTCTCCGGCTTCTTCTTTATCACTGGCCGCTTGTTTGGCCAGATCTTCCGCTTCGCGGATCATTTGCTCCAAGCGGGTTTGTTCCCTGCGTAGTTGCTCGATCTCCTGCTCCAGTCTTTGAAAATGGCGGGTGAGTTGCTCATTTTTCGCCAACGCCTGTTTCCGCTCGGCGGCGATACTTTTCAGTTGCTCTTCCACCGCCCGTTTTTGCACGGCGAGTTCACGCTCCCGTCCATGCAGTTCCTGTTCCTTGACGCGTCTCTCCTCCCCGCGCAGGCGAACCCGTTCCCAATCCTGTTCCAGCTTCTGCTTCCGTTCTCTCAAGGCAGCAAATTGCTGTTGGATTTTTTCACTAACCCGTTCCGCCTCTTTTATCTGTTTCTCCAATTCCTCCAACTGACGGGAACGCCCGAGCAGATTGCTTTTGCTTTGTTGCCTGCTCCCCCCCGTCATTGAACCGCCCGGGTTTACCACATCACCGTCCAACGTGACAATGCGATAGCGGTAAGAAAGCGTCCGCGCCATCTGGTTTGCCTGCTCCAGCGTTTTCGTGACGACGACCAGCCCAAGCAAATTTTGCATCAAGGCGCGATAACGCTCATCCGTCCGGATCAGGTCGGCCGCGATTCCGACAAACCCGGGGACTGACCGGCACCGCTCCAATTCGGCCGCGGAGAGCGAGCGAGCTCTCATGACATCGAGCGGTAAAAAAGTGGCCCGCCCCAGCCGCTTTTCTTTTAAGTAAACTATCCCGCTGCGCGCTGTCGCCTCATCATCCACGACGATATGTTGCAACGCTCCGCCCAACGCTGTTTCCATCGCTGCTTCCATCTCTGCCGGAACCTGGATCAGCTCGGCCACGGCGCCGTGAACTCCTTTAAGGGCCGGAATTCCGCGGTCCCGGGCGCGCAAAACCTCTTTAACCCCCTGCATAAAGCCCTGATGTTCCGCCTCCATCTCTTTCATCCACTCCCATTTGGAACGGAGGCGGTTTAATTGTTGCTCCGCTTGGCGGCTTTGCAGGGTGAGAGCCTTCTCTTCCTGCTCCATCTCGGTGCGCTCCCCGGCCAACGTGCGCACTTCCTGTGCCGCCTGCTTCAGATCCTCTTCCACTTCTTTGAGCTGAACGGACAATTTTTCAGCCTGTTTGTCTTGCTCCTGCCTCTCCTGCACGTACTGCTTCTCCTGCGCCTCCAAGGCGTTAATCCGTTCACTCAGTTCTTCCCGCTGCTCGGATACATATTGTTTTTCACTGGTTAGGGCCGCCAGTTTCTGCCCTTGCAGGTTGTGCTTTTCGGTCAGTTCCAACAGCCTCTTGGCCACATCATCGCTGGAGAGGGAAAGTTGCTGTTTTAAAACGGCCAGCTGGTCTTCCGCATGCCGGAGCGCTTCTTTCTTTTCCTTCAGCCGCTCCTTGACCTTGTTTTCTTCCTCGCGCAGCCGGGTGCATTCGCTTTCCAAAACCCGAATCTGCTCCTGAAGGTGTTGCTGCGTTTCGGTTCGGTTACGGACGCGCTCCATGCGCACTTCTTTCTGGCCTTCCGCTTTCTCCAGTTCTTCGCTGACGGAAAGCAGTTGCGTCTGGACTTCCTCCCATCGCTGTTCCTGCTCCTGCAATTTTCCCTTTAATTCCTCGAGCGCAGCTTCTTTGGTGCTCACTTCCGCGGCCAGCGAAACCTGGTTCTCTTTCAGCTGTTTAACCTCCTGTGCCGCTTGCTGCCACTCGTTATGAATCGCCTCAATTTTATGTACGTATAACCCGATTTCCACATTTTGCAATTCTGTTTTTAATTCTTTAAACCGCTGGGCTTTCTCCGCCTGTTCCGCAAGCGGTTCCACCTGCGTCTCCAGCTCATGGATCAGGTCGTGAATGCGGGCCAGATTTTGCTCCGTGTTATCCAGCTTCTTTTCCGCTTCTTTCTTGCGCGTTTTATATTTGCTGATCCCTGCCGCTTCCTCAAAGATAATGCGGCGGTCTTCCGACTTGGAACTGAGGATCTCATCGATTTTTCCCTGCCCGATCATCGAGTAGGCATCCTTGCCAATTCCCGTATCGAGAAACAGTTCGTGAATATCCTTCAGCCGGCAGCTCTGCCGGTTCAGCAAATATTCGCTCTCACCCGAACGATAAACCCGCCGTGTCACCGTTACTTCCGCATAGTCCAGCGGCAGGCGCCGGTCACTGTTGTCAAAGGTGATGGATACTTCACAATAGCCGACGGGCTTTCGGGTATCGCTCCCGGCAAAAATCACATCCTCCATCTTGTTTCCCCGCAGCGATTTGGCGCTTTGTTCCCCCAGAACCCAGCGAATTCCGTCCGTCACATTGCTCTTCCCGCTGCCATTTGGCCCCACGACCGCGGTGATGCCGGGAACAAATTCCAACTCCGTGCGATCGGCAAACGATTTAAAACCGCTCATCTCCAATCGTTTCAGATACATGAACCACCCTCCTCTCACTTAATCGAGACCTTTTGCTGATTTTTCCATTTCTGCTTCAGCAACAGCCTGTACAAAATCCGGGGAATTGATTTATTTTAGCATAAAAAGAGAAAATCGTTTTTCTATAAAAAAGGAAGCCAGTTCTCGTTGAAAGAAGGCTCCCTTACCGTTTTTGAAATCAATTGGTACGGCTTAGTAAACCCGTGTTCCAAGCGGAGCCTGATGATCCGCCCGGAGCAAGGTAACGCCGCCTTCGGTTGAATCAACCCCCAAAACCAAGACTTCCGACATAAAGTCAGCCACCTGTTTGGGCGGAAAATTAACGACCGCGACAACCCGTTTGCCCACCAATTCTTCAATTGAATACAAATGGGTGATTTGTGCACTCGATTTTTTGGTTCCAATTTCTTCTCCAAAGTCGATCCACAACTTATAGGCGGGTTTGCGCGCTTTGGGAAACGGTTCGGCGCGCACCACCTCCCCGATCCGCATTTCCACTTTTAAAAAATCATCATACGAACAAAATTTCATCCATCCTTCTCTCCCTTCCCAAGCTCAAACCCTTCTTATTCATTCACCCCTGGAGGCTTAATACCTTTCTTTCAGCAATAAACGAACAGTCACCATATTTTCCCGCGACAGCAACAAACGCGGGGAAACAGGCAGGAACTTCTTCGGGAGATTACATTGAAACGCACTCGGATAAAGCAGGCAGTCCATCGACACTGGAACGACAGCATTTTCCCACAGCACGCCTCCGGGCGCAAAGGGGCTGTTTCAAATCATCTCCTGAATGATTCGTTCTCCGCCGCTCCGTGATCGCCTTCATACCACGGATTCCTCCGTATGATCATTGCGGTGCCGTCAAGTTTCATCGCTTCCCTGTTCCTTCTTTTGTCCCCGCTCTTTCCATTCGACAAGCCGGCTCAAAGACTGGCTGATTCTCTCAAGCGATTTCATGATGCGCCATAAAATGACCAGGGCAAGGACTCCGCCGGCAACCGGCAGAATGATCGCAAGCAGCGAAAATAACTGAAACAAATAGGGAGCGATATAACTAAAAAATCGCAAAATTCCCTTCAGCCCCTTTTTGTAGTTTTCATTTTATTTTAAAATAACATATCCCAAAAGAAACAAAAACATTTTGCTGTCCATGCAACGAATTTGTTTCAAAGTGCGTCTGTATACGTGGAAGGGTTTGCCGGACACTTCATGTTCCAATCCGAAAAACAAAAATCACCCCTTAAAAGAAACGGTAACCAGTCTGGATTTTCCCGCTCCGATTTAAGGGGTGTGTTTCATTTCTGTTTGGCTTGCCAATTTTTCAATGCTTCCATTGCAGCGTGTTGTTCCGCTTCTTTTTTCGATCGTCCCGAGCCCCGGCCAAGCGGCTGGTTATCCAAATACACCTCAGCCACAAAATGCCGGTCATGGGCCGGTCCTTGCATATCGACAATTCGATAGGCAAGGGTTCCGAGCCGTTCATGCTGCACGAACTCCTGCAATTGGCTTTTCGCATCCAACATGCTGGCAAGCCATTCTTCATTTATCTTCGGGAACATGAACGTATGCAAAAAGTTTTTGGCACCGTCCAGTCCCTGATCAAGAAACAAGGCGCCAATAAAAGCTTCAAACAAGTCGGCCAAAAGGGAGGGACGGTTGCGCCCTCCCGTCATCTCCTCCCCTTTTCCGAGGCGCACGTAATTGCCAAACCCCAATTCACGCGCAAAAGAAGCCAATGAAGGTTCACAGACAATCCGGGCCCGCATCCGTGTCAGTTCCCCTTCGCTCATCTTCGGGTAGCGTTGAAACAGGTACTCGGAGACAACCAGTTCAAGAACGGCATCACCTAAAAATTCCAACCGTTCATTGTCTGCATGGGTGCCGTTCTTCCGCTCGTGTGCAAAAGATGTATGGGTGAATGCCTGCTGAAACAGTTTTCGATTTTTAAATGCAAAGCCTGTCAATTCTTCCAGGCGCGAAAAATCCATCTCATTCACCCTTTTGCCATTACTTTTCTTCATATTCTTTCAACAAGATCGTAGCGTTGTGTCCCCCGAAGCCAAGCGAATTGGACAGTGCAGTGCGAACGCGTGTTTTGCGCGCTTCATTTGGAACATAATCCAGATCGCACTCCGGATCAGGATTTTCCAGGTTGATCGTCGGCGGGAGAATTTGTTCTTTGATTGCAAGAGCACTGATGATGGTTTCCACGCCGCCTGCGGCTCCAAGCAAGTGACCGAGCATGGACTTGGTGGAGCTGACAGCCAGTTTATAGGCGTGATCCTTGAACGCACCTTTGATGGCCATCGTTTCAAACTTGTCGTTGTATTCGGTCGAAGTGCCGTGCGCATTGATATAATCAATCTCTTCAGGGGCAAGTCCAGCATCCCGCATCGCCATCTCCATGGCCCGTTTTGCCCCTTCCCCTTCCGGAGCCGGGCTGGTTAAGTGATAAGCATCTGCGGTCATCCCGTAACCAACCACTTCGGCGATAATGTTAGCTCCGCGTTTTAAGGCGTGATCCAGCGTCTCCAGCACGAGAACCCCGGCTCCTTCCCCCATGACAAAGCCATCACGGTCTTTGTCAAACGGGCGGCTCGCTTTTTCCGGTTCGTCATTGCGGGTGGACAGAGCCGTCATCGCAGAAAAACCGGCAACTGCCAACGGCACGATCGTTGCTTCGGCTCCACCGGCCAACATCACGTCCGCTTCCCCGCGCTGAAGAATTCTGAATGCATCCCCGACACAATGGGTACCGGTCGAACAAGCGGAAATGGCTGCGCTGTTCGGCCCCTTGGCGCCCAACTGAATCGATACGATACCGGAAGCCATATTGGCGATCATCATCGGGACAAAGAACGGACTGACCCGGCGCGGACCGCGATCCATCAAAACACGATGCTGTTTTTCCAATGTGGCGAGACCGCCGATGCCCGATCCGATGTAGACGCCGACCCGTTCCGCATTCCGGTCATCGATGTTCAGACCGGCATGGCTGACAGCCATCTTGGCAGCGGCGACAGCGAATTGAGCAAAGCGATCCATCCGGCGTGTTTCTTTTTTATCAATAAAATTCAAGGGATCAAAGTCTTTTACCTCTGAGGCAATTTTTACTGCATAATCGCTGGTGTCAAACTGGGTGATATGGCTGATTCCCGACTTCCCTTGAATGAGATTATTCCAGAATGTATCAATATCATTGCCAAGAGAAGAAATGACTCCAAGACCAGTAATCACAACTCGATTTTTCAATCTGGTCCACCGCCTTTCCTCACAATACTGTAGAAAAATGATGTGTATAAAGTCCCGCAAAACACGGGACTTTATCGTAAGTACGGATGGAAAATTTATTTATGTTTGTTGATGTAATCCACTACATCTCCAACCGTCGAAATTTTCTCCGCTTCTTCATCGGAGATCTCCATGTCGAACTCATCTTCCAATTCCATGATGAGGTCGACTACATCGAGGGAGTCTGCGCCCAAATCGTCTTTGATAGATGCCTCCATCGTTACTTCGGACGGATCAACGTTCAGGCGTTCTACAACGATTTTCTTTACGCGTTCCAACGTATCTGCCATATCTCTCACCTCCCTTTCGTATTATACGGAATCGTCAATTGACAAGCAACGAAATTATCCAAAACTAGCTCATCACCATGCCGCCATCCACATGAATCGTCTGTCCCGTGATGTATCTGGCGGAATCCGAGGCCAAAAACTTCACCGTTTCCGCCACATCTTTCGGCTCACCGAAAAAGCCCAGCGGAATGTGGTTGAGCATCTGCTTCTTCAATTCTTCATCCAATACGGATGTCATATCCGTATCGATGAAACCGGGCGCAATCGCATTGACCGTGATCCCGCGGCCAGCCAGTTCTTTGGCCGTTGATTTGGTCAAGCCGATCACTCCGGCTTTGGCAGCCACATAGTTGGCTTGCCCCGGATTGCCCATGACCCCCACGACAGAACTAATGTTGATGATCCGGCCGCTGCGCTGTTTCATCATCGGACGAACTACCGCTTTGGTGGCAAGGAACACACCTTTGAGATTGGTGTTGATCACTTGATCCCACTCTTCCTCTTTCAGGCGCATCAAAAGGTTATCGCGGGTGATCCCGGCGTTATTGACCAGAATATCAATTTTGCCGAAAGTGGACAGCACTTGCTTGATCGCGGCGTCGACTTGCCCGCTGTCGGCCACGTCCACCTGGAGGGACATCCCTTCTTGCCCGGTCTCCTTGATCTTGGCAACCGTCTCTTCTGCTGCGGCGTGATTTCCCGCATAGAAAATGGCCACATTCGCCCCAGCTTCAGCCAAAGTGATGGCGACTGCGCGTCCAATTCCCCGGGAACCGCCCGTCACTACAGCTACTTTCCCTGCAAGCATCGTTCGACTCTCCTTTGTCTATGCGAATACCTTCAATTTTTCGACGGCCTGTTTCAAGCTTTCTTCGTCCTGGATCGAAAGGGTATCTACACGGCGGTTTATTTTTTTCACCAACCCGCACAAGACATTCCCCGGTCCGATCTCAACAAATGTATCCACACCCTGCTCCAGCATATAACGGACGCTGTCCTCCCACAATACCGGGGAAGCCACTTGCTCGACCAGTAGACGGCCGATCTCCGCCGGTTCGGCCACCGGTCTTGCCGTCACGTTGGCAATAACCGGAATCTGCGCAGGGGAGATTTGGATGGATTGCAAATGTGCGGCTAATTGCTCCGCAGCAGGCTTCATCAGAGACGAGTGGAACGGTCCGCTTACGGAAAGCGGAATCACTCTTCTGGCTCCGGCGGCAACCGCCTTTTCTCCGGCATCTTCCACAGCAGCCCGGTGACCCGAAATCACAATCTGTCCGGGACAATTGTAATTTGCCGGCTCTACTACATGATTTTCCTTACTTACCTCTTTACATACCTGATCAAGCAAATCGCGTTGCAAATTCATCACGGCTGACATCGCCCCGCGCCCGGCAGGAACGGCTTGTTCCATATAGGTTCCACGCTTATGTACGGTAAGAACCGCATCAGCAAATGAAAGAGCATTTGCCGCAACCAAAGCCGAGTACTCTCCCAAACTGTGCCCCGCCACAAAATCGGGGACGAGATCCACTTCTTCTCTCAGCATGCTCAACAATGCCACACTGGTGGTCAGGATCGCCGGCTGTGTGTTGGCCGTCAGGCGCAACTCTTCCTCCGGCCCTGCAAAACAGAGGCGGGAAAGCGAAAACCCGAGTACTTCATCGGCCTCGGCAAAGATTTGCTTCGCCCGGGCATTATTTTGGTAGATATCCAAACCCATGCCCACTTTTTGCGATCCTTGGCCAGGAAAGAGAAAAGCGATTTTGCCCATTTGAAAAAACCTCCTTCATACGGTTAGTCAAGCGCCCACTTAAGCACTGTTGCCCCCCAGGTGAGTCCGCCGCCAAAACCGCAGAGAACCAGAGTATCCCCTTTTTTGACTCTTCCTTCTTTCACTGCTTCATCGAGAGCCACCGGAATTGAGGCGGAAGACATGTTTCCGTAGCGGTCGAGGTTGATCACCACTTTATCTTCCGTCAATCCAAAGCGCTTGATCGCCGAGTCGATGATGCGGATATTGGCTTGGTGCGGAACGAGCAGGTCGATATCCTCTTTGCTCAATCCGGCTTTTACGAGCGCTTCATCGGTTGCGTTCCCCAAAACGCGAACGGCGAACTTAAACACTTCGCGTCCGGCCATGGAGATGGTGTGCAGCTTTTGCTGAACCGTTTCAACCGATGCCGGCTGCCGGGAACCGCCTGCTTCAAGTTTCAGCAATTCGCCGCCGGAACCGTCTCCACCCAATTCAAAAGAAAGGAAGCCGTAACCTTCTTCAACCGGGCCCAATACAGCCGCTCCGGCACCGTCACCAAACAACACACAGGTATTGCGGTCTGTCCAATCCGTGATTCTGGACAAACACTCCACCCCGATCACGAGCGCATACTTGTAAACTCCGGTTGCAATAAACTGGGATGCTGTTGCCACACCGTACATAAAACCGGTACATGCTGCAGAAAGATCAAAAGTGGCCGCTTTTTCTGCTTTCAACCGATCCTGAACGAGGCAGGCTGTCGCTGGAAAAGCCATGTCAGGCGTTACGGTCGCCACAATGATCAGATCAATGTCAGCGGCACTGATCCCGGCAGCCTCCAGCGCCTTTTCCGCCGCTTTGACCGCCAAGTCGGAGCTGGCCTCTTCCGGAGCAGCAATCCGCCGCTCACGAATTCCTGTCCGGCTGACGATCCATTCGTCACTGGTATCAACCATTTTCTCCAGATCCGCATTGGTCAGTACTTTCTCCGGAACATAGGCCCCTGTCCCTAAAATCCCTACTGCTCTCATCCTTCCACTCCCCTTTTAATGAGACAGTTCTTCTTCAATTCTCTGGATGACGCCATTTTCGACAAACAGGTGTGCTTGGCGAATCGCATTGTAAAAAGCTTTTTCATCCGAAGAGCCATGGGCTTTAATCACGGGACCCGAGAGACCCAGGAGCGGTGCTCCTCCGTGCTCCTTGTAATCCATATCCCGGGCAAACCGCTTCAGACCCGGCTTCAGGATCGCAGCGGCCAACTTGTTCAGCAGGCTGGCGGTCAGTTCCTGTTTAAAACGTTCGAAAATGGCTTTAGCGACACCTTCCATGTTTTTCAGCAAAATGTTTCCACTGAATCCGTCGCAAACCAGCACATCGCAGGGACGGTAAAGGATGTCCCGCGCTTCCACATTTCCGATGAAAGAAATGGATCTTTCTTGTTCCAAAAGGGAAAATGCTTCCTTGGTCAGCTCTGTTCCTTTGCATGCTTCGGTTCCGATATTGAGAAGTCCGATTTTCGGCTCCTTGAATCCGAGCACCTTATTTGCGTAAATACTTCCCATCTGCGCGTATTGGCGCAAATGTTCCGGTCTGGCTTCGGGATTTGCCCCCACATCCAGCACCAGAATCCCTTTGCCGGTCAGAGTGGGAAAAACGGGAGCCAATGCCGGACGGTCCACACCTCTCATCCGCCCGGTATGGAAAAGACCGGCTGCCATCAGAGCACCTGTATTTCCTCCGCTGATAAACGCATCCGCTTCCCGGTTTTTCACCATCTGACATCCGACGACGATGGAAGAATCCTTTTTGCGCCGTACCGCTTTGACCGGCTCATCATCAGGTTCAATTTGTTCGCTGACCTGGACAAATTGGAGATTGCCAAATGCTTCAGGCAATAGTTTTTCATCCCGACCGATCAAGATAAAGGTGGTATCCGGCCATTGGGAAGCAGCAAGCCGCAATGAATTCACTACCGCTGTCGGAGCATGGTCTCCTCCATGCGCATCAATCGCAATTCGCATCAATGCTCCTCCTCATTCGCTGGAACAAGTTCATCGTCTTCTAGGCGATAAACGTCAAAAATTCCTTGAAAAACGACTTCTCCATTGATTTTCGTTTTTACATCCACCTGTAAACGGGATGCCTTTTTTTTGATTACCGTGGCATGGGCAATGCACTTTTCCCCCAACCTGGCCGGTCGGATAAACCGGATCTCGGCTGAACCGGTAAGTGCCACTTCCGAGTTCACCAGCGCAACGGCCAGTGAATTGGCCTGTGCAAACAGGATGTGTCCGCGGGCGATTTGATTTCGTGCAAAAACATGTTCCTTCTTGATCTCCAAAACGGAAACACCGCTGTGATCCAATTGCAGATCTACGATATCCCCGATCACTTCTTCCACCAATAATGACCGGACACGGTCAAAATGATTCTCCGCCATGTGTTTGATACGCTCGCGCAATTCCGGAATGCCAAGCTCCAAACGATCCAGCCTGATTGTTTGTATGCTGACCTTGCATCGCTTTGCCATCTCTTCATCCGTCAGAAATGGATCGTCCATAAAAGCTTGTTTGATTCGGCGCTGTCTTTCTCTCTTGGACATGCGCACAGCGGAGCCACCACCTTTTTTATTACCATGTATTAATACCAGGTACTAAATCAGTATATAAAAAAAAGGGCGTATTGGCAATATGAAAAAACAAGAGCCAGACCAAGATGCCGGCTCTTGCTTTTACGGCTCCGGCAAATCCATTATTCGTTTGCAACGCCTTCCACTTCAGAGCCTTTGTAATAACCGCACTCTTTGCAGACACGGTGAGAGAGTTTGGGCGCTCCGCATTGCGGGCATTTCACCAAACCTGGCACAGCCAGTTTAAAATGGGTGCGACGTTTGCGTTTGCGTGTTTTCGATGTACGTCTAAAAGGTACTGCCATGCTGTTTCACCCCCTCTAAGAATGTAACACAAGTCGGGGAAGTTTTCATACACCTAAGATTTGTCCTCGAACCAATCCTGCAATGCCGCCAACCGGGGATCGATTTTTTCAATCTGGCAGTTGCAGGTTTCCACATTTTTGTTCGTTCCGCATTTGGGACATAGACCTTTGCAATCTTCCCGACATACTGGAATGTAAGGAAACTGGAGCAGAACTGCCTCCCGGATCATGGGGTCAAGATCCAGCACATTTCCATCAATCAAATGGATCTCTTGCTCCTCTGTTTCTACCGCCCGGTGTGCTTCATCCGTAAAATATTCCTTCCATTTCACATGAATTGGAAGGGTGAATTCCGACAAGCACTTGGAACAGGAAAATGTCGCTTCGGTCGACTGCTCCGTATCGGCTTCGATCAGATGCGGATCCAGGAGCGACACACGGGCTTTTACTTGAACGGGCTCAAGCCGAACCAACCCTGGAACTTCGCCCGGCAAAGCATCCAGCGTTACGGTCTCACGCAAGTCAAGTTGCCCGGCTTTGGCTTGATTTAACTTGTGCAGGGAAATCTGCATGATTCCACTCCTTGTGTAAAAACAGGGTTATTATAAGACACGATTGCAATCCCTGTCAACGTTTTTGACTTGAAAGTCTATGCGGCGGCTTCGGGCAACCGCTGAAGATATTGAACGGCATCGGCCAGAGATTTGACCGGCACCAGCTTCAGATGCAGGCCTTCCTTTTTGATCGTTTCTTTGGCAATTTTTTCATTCTGATCCCCCGGCATCACATCTTCCGGGCAAAAGAAGATTTGGGCATGTGCCCGTTCAGCGGCAACGAGTTTGTGCTGAATCCCTCCGATTTGCCCGACGGTTCCGTCAGCGGAAATCGTTCCCGTACCGGCAATGCGGTGTCCATGAGTCAGATCTTCGGGCACCAACCGGTTTAAAACTTCAAGTGTAAACATCAACCCGGCCGACGGTCCGCCGATCTCGTCGGCTTCAATCCGGACGGGCGGGGAGGTGATCACCTGGATCCGCGGAACCGGAACAATGCCCAGTCCGACATGCGGCTTTTCACCCGGCTGTGCGGGCAAAGTGTACAGGCTCAGCTTAAGGGTTTGTGCTTTTCTGTCCCGAAGGAGGCTGACGACAACGGTGTCCCCCGCTTTTTTGGCGCTCAGGTATTGAACGAGCTGATCGACGGACTCAACCGGCCGCCCGTCCACCTTTTGAATAATATCCCCTTCCCGCAATCCTTGCGGCTGTTTTCGGAGCAGCTGAAATACTTCAATTCCGGTCATTTGGACGCGAACCGGCTTTTTGGCATAGCGAAAAGCAGCGATAATCGCCTGATTTTGTGAGGCAGTCATATTTTCCGCCTCTCTTCTCTGATACTCCTCTTCCGATTCATTCTGCGCCAAAATCTCCGTTTCATGCACCAATTCACCGTGCCCGGTCAGTTTCACATAAGCATAATCAAACAGGTTTCCGTCTTTTAAGGAAACGGTGGTCAGCATAAATGACCCTTTTTCATGCGGCCTGATCCCGCCAACATGCACCATTGGCGACACATCCTGGGCCGAGCCGGGCGCCATGACAAAATAAGGTATACGGACGAGAAAGAGAACCCCGATTATGATAAAAATCAGTGATATAACAACAACTCCGACGATTCTCTTTCCATTCGAGTCTCTATATCCCATCCCATACTTCCTCTCCTTGCCAGTTTCGGATCAGTTCTTTCAGTTTTTTCACTTTGGCTCTCGCTTCTTCTTCTCCTTTTTGAATACATTCCTCCGCCCTCATAAACGCGGTGGGTCCGATATGGCCGACATCGGGATGAAAAACGAAATCGGCCGCCACAATCCGCTGGCTGGTAATCTCTTTCTCCATGATAACTAAAGTTTGTGCAATCACATCAAAAATATTTTCGATCTTCGCTTGATTCACCCGCGGAATCACATCAACGGCTATAACCAGATCGGCCCCCATCTCCCGCACGACGGAAACCGGAACCCGGTCGATCACCCCTCCGTCCACCAACAGTTGGTTTCCGAGGCGAACCGGTTCAAAAATCCCCGGTATCGAGATGCTCGCTCTTACCGCCAGATCTGCAGGTCCTTCCGTGAACACCACGGGTTCCCCTCTTGTCAAATCCGTCGCGATCACCGCTGTCGGGATCGCCAGTTGCTCCAATCTCTTGTTGTGCGTGAGCAGGCGAATCAATTCTCTCACCTTGTCCCCGATGACAAAGCCCATTTTCGGAATCGTCAGATCGAGCCAATGCTTCCGTTTCAGGGAGATCGCCACTTGCTCGCACATTTCCAGATCCAGCTGATTCGCCAGCAGAACCGCGACAATGCTCCCCATGCTGCTCCCGGCAACAAAATCAATTTCAATTCCTTCCTCTTTCAGGACTTTCAATACACCCAAGTGAGCAAAACCGCGCGCTCCGCCAGAGCTGAGGGCCAAACCGATCTTCGGGTGCAAACAGCATTCGCTCCTTTCGTTTCACTGGACAAACCACCGGCATATATTTCCTCCCCCAAGCGTAGACATGTTATTGATGCTGTTGTCCATGAGGAGAGAATGAATATGATCCGACCCTTTCTCCGAAGTCAATTTAAAACGCTGGCACTTGCTTCTTTCGCTTTTTTTATTGCCATCCTGCTCGTCTTGTATCCTGAACAGGCTGTTAAATCATCGCTTAGGGGGTTGACGATTTGGTGGGATGTCGTCTTTCCTGCTTTATTGCCTTTTTTCATAACAGCCGAAATGATGATGGGCTTCGGAGTCGTCCATTTCCTGGGAGTCCTCCTGGAACCATTGATGCGCCCGATCTTTCGCGTTCCCGGGGCGGGCGCGTTTGTCATGGCCGTCGGCTTGATCTCCGGAAATCCCATGGGGGCAAAACTGACGGCCCGTCTGCGCGAACAGGACCTCATCTCCCGCGAGGAAGGGGAACGCCTTGTCGCTTTTACCAGCACTGCCGGCCCCTTATTCCTGTTTGGCGCGGTGGCAGTCGGTTTTTTTGAAAATGAATCGCTCGGCATGATCCTTGCCACCGCTCATTATGCCAGTGCTTTCCTCGTTGGATTTTTGATGCGTTTTCACGAACCGAAAGCCCCGCCCTCCAATCCAAAAGGAAAAAAAACCGGCCTCATCTTCATTCGCGCCCTGAGAGCCATGCACCGGGCAAGGATTCAGGATGGACGCACACTCGGACAATTGATCGGTCAATCGGTGACTTCCGCTGTGCAAACCTTGCTGCTGATTGGCGGTTTTATCATGATGTTTTCCGTTTTAACCCACCTGATCAACTATGTAGGCATAACCAGGCCCCTGGTGCACGGAATCTCCTGGCTTCTCCACCTTTGTTCCCTGTCCGGGGACCTGGCCAATCCAATTTTAGCCGGATTGTTTGAAATCACTTTGGGCTCCCAGCTGGCCAGTGCCGTCGGTCCCACCGTGCCGCTGATCTATAAATTGGCCATGGTCGGCTTTGTCGTCGGGTGGAACGGATTATCGATCCACGCCCAGGTCGCCAGTATGATCAGCCGGACGGATATCCGTTATTTCCCTTACTTTTTGGCGAAAATCCTGCATGGCGTGCTGGCGGCGGTCATCACAGTCGCTATATTCCCGCTTTTCCGGCCGCGGCTGGATGTCGTCGCCGTGAACAGTTCCCTTCTCGGGGAATCGGTTATTCACTCCCCTCTCTGGCAAACATTGAAAGGGATATCGATTATTATAGCGCTATTCTGGGTTTTCTTTCTATTGTTTGCTGAAATCAAAGATCGCTTGCCGTATAATAAAAACCCGCTCAAACGTCAGTGACAAAACGTAGCGGGCAAAAAAATCGGCCAGAGGGGGGAATTTCCCTTTTTATGTGAGCATCATCCGGGGCACGGATCAAGCTTCAAACTTTTCCTGCAAGGCCTTGGCAACATGTTCCGGAACCAAGTCTTTCACATCCGCCCCATAGCGGGCGACTTCCTTGACCATTGCCGAACTGATAAAAGAATACTGATTGCTCGTCATTAAAAAGAATGTCTCCACTTCTTCATCCAGCTTGCGGTTGGTTGATGCGATTTGCAGTTCGTACTCAAAATCGGAGATGGCCCGGAGACCGCGCAGGATAACATTGGCCTCCCGTTTATGCAAATAGTCGACCAGCAACCCGCCAAAGCTGTCCACTTCGACGACGGACATATTTTTGGTCGCTTCCCTGATCAGCTCTTTTCTTTCTTCAACCGTGAACAAGGGGTTTTTAGAGGAATTTGTCAGCACGGCCACAATAATTTTGTCAAACACTTTGGCCCCGCGCTTGATAATGTCCAGATGACCATATGTAATCGGGTCAAAACTTCCCGGATAGACGGCGATTTTCATCTCGTCTCCTCCTTCTTACTCGTTTATCTTTTGGTAGAGAGTGATCCCGGTGTCCCCATAAGCGAGACGACGAATTTGAACAAGCGATCCCAATTCTGCCTCCAATTCCTGATCATTCGGGTGCTCCGCGACGACAATGCCGTCTTTTCCAAGCAACTCCGTCCCGACGATCTCCTTCAGCACGGGGAGCAACAAATTTTTATGATAAGGTGGATCCAGCAGAATCAGCTCAAACCGCCAGCCTTTTCCCTGCAGCATCTTCAGTGCCGCTCTCGCATCCCGCCGGTAGATTTCCACCCGGTCCGCCAGTTTCGCCGCTTCTGCATTCATGCGAACAATATCACAGCTTGTCCGTGATTGGTCAACAAAAACTCCCCGGTCAAAGCCCCGGCTTAACGCTTCCAAGCCAAGCGCACCTGTCCCGGCAAATAAATCAAGCACATTTCCCCCGGCAAAAAAAGGGCCGATTACTTGAAACAGGGATTCTTTGACTCGGTCTGCAGTCGGACGCACATGTTTTCCCGGAACCATTTTCAGGCGCGTCCCTTTTGCCGATCCAGCAATGATACGCATAATGGACACCTATCTCTTCTGTCATTTATTAATAAAATAAAACACGTTTAATCCTACCATAAAGAACAGGCAAATGAAAACGCAAAAAAAACCAAATGCAAGGTATAAAAAATCAAAAGGAGGAAAACATAATAGATGACAGCGTCGATTATGATGTTGTCGAACCGCGGAGAAGACTTACGTTTCCCCATAAGCTCTTCCTCCGGTTTCTCCTCTCCCATTTAGTATTTTTCACAACTCGATTGTGAAAGATACATTGAGGCTCGCGTAACAAGGCGCGAGCCATTTTTTTACTTTCTTATCTGGATCCTCGGCGTGGAATTCTCCTTCTCCTCACGCCATCCAGGGAAACTGTTTCATCGTATGCCGGCGGCCACTCCTCCATGCTCTCTCTGCGATTCTGCCGGGATGTCGCTTCCCTTCTCATCCGGTCCCTCTGTTCTCCCCAGGTATCGCGAAACTCCATCGATTCCGAAAATCTCTCCATCTCCGGATGCGGAGGTCTCCAGGCGGGAGAATACGGGACGTTTCTCCGTCCTTGTCTCTCCTCAGGCGGCCACTCGTCCGGCCTCGGAAACGGCAGGGCATCAGGATGAGGACCCGGTCCAAAAAATCCTCTCGGATCCATCGGGCCCTGCCTCCGCATCGGACCGGGAACAGGCCCGAACAACCAATCATCTTCCCACTCGCTTCTCATCATGCGAGGCGGCATCTCTCTTCTTTCCCGATCGTCAGAAAAATGACGCGGGGGACCCATCGGCTCACCAAACATATCCATTTCGTTAGGATAGAAATATTGGCCTGATTCACGTTCACGATGTTCAGCACTGCGAATTCCTTGCACAGGTTTTTTTCGCACAGGCTGCCTTTTTCTGCTTTTATGCATCATTCTTCCTCTCCCCGATCAGATATTGACCCCATTTTTTAACAGGCACTATACCATATGACGATCACCCTTGCTTTGTCTGTACGGATCACCTATAAGTTCCCGCCCAATTCCCCCAGTTCCGGTAGATGGTGCGTTTGATCATCCGCGCCTCCGTCGGCGTAATCACTTGTTCCACAACCATCGCATCCACCATCTTATCAGACAATTCATATAATCTCGGCGAGTTCTGCAGCTTTTCAAGTTCCTCACGGGTAAAAAAATGCTCGGGAAGCTGTTGGGCATAGGACCATAGCCCCATCACACCGTACTGCATGCGGATGCGTCTCGCTTCGGCGATCAATTGCTTCATTTTCCTCACGCTTACCGCCCGGCGACCAACAGTCTGATTGATGGTATTCACAAGATCCTGATAAAGCGCATCGTTGTTGTTCATTCATTTCCCCCCTGCTTGCGAATAATGTATCTTATGCAGAAGGAAAAGGTCGTGACTTAACAATTAACAAGATTGATACACAAATGTAATCTTATTAAAATATATACTGAATATTCCGTATTATAAAATAATAACAAGGAAAGCAAATGATTATTCACCTGTTTCCGAGAAAGGAGAAGTCAAGGAACATCATGAAATGCTTAAAAAAAATAACCCTGTTTCTCTTCTTCGCTTTTTTGTCCATTGTACCAGTGTTCCCCGACATCGCTTCCGCCTCCTCCCCTTCATTCACCCCCGATCAGCTGAAAGAAATCGCCAAAGCGAAGCAAAAAACCCGGTATGTCGCCACGCACTGGGATGAAATCAAACAAGCAAAGAATCCGGTTTCTGGCTCAGTCTCGATTGAATCCGTCGGGCAGGCAGGGGATATTCTCGTCACTTTGGACGGAACGAGCAGTTCATCCATGTGGGCGGGCGGTCATGCGGGAGTCGTTTCCGACGTGAGCGGATATGTCGTCGAATCGTTTGGCAACAAAGGGGATTTGAACGGTGTCCGGCATTGGCCGAATGACTGGGATACACGCTATAATCAGGTAAAAGGGCTCAGAGTGAACGGAGCCGCTTCCGGGGACTATGCTTATGCCGCTTCATATGCAAGACAGCAAATCGGCAAGCCTTATAACTACAATTTTTTCAATATTACAACAACCGGTTCATTTTATTGCTCCCAACTGGCTTGGCGCGCTTTTTACAATCTGGGTTATGATCTGAACGACGGCGGTGCGGTCTGGCCCGTTGACCTGATTGAAAGTCCGCTCACTTACGCCTTTTATTCAAAGGGTTGATGTCAAACGGGGCTTTTTTTCCTCTTTCGGGTGAAAAAAGGCTCCGCTTTCGCTCATCACAATGAAGGAGGTCGCCATGTTTCGGTTTCGTTTTATCCTGGTGCTGGTGTTGGGATTATTGCTTCTTTCCGCTGCCTGTTCCCGAGACGCACTTCCGCTCCGGCATGCAAGACTGGCTGTGATCTACACCAATGCTGCCAAAAAGGAAAGCGCATTGATGCTGCTGGATGCAAAGGGAGAAGCAATCGGCGAGATCCCGATCAAGGCAATGGGGATCTTTCAAATCGAAAAATCAGACAAAAACGGATTGCTTTTACCCGAGCGGTTTGGCCGGTCTCTCATCATCCTCTCCCCGGAAGGCAAGCTGCGAACGGAACAAACAAAAGAGTTTCCGATCTTTGTCAAACAAAGGGACGGAGTAACTGTGTCCGCCTTTAATACAACACTCCATTCCAACACCCTGGAAATCGTGCAAAACAACCAGCGCAAACAACTTCAGCTTCCCGGATTCCTGCGAACGGCTACTTGGGATGATACATATGTTTATGTATTCTCTTCCTTGATTGAAGCGAAAAGGGCCGTTTTGTATGTGGTCGATCGGCAACGCGGAAAAGTAGCCCAAACCGTCCCGCTCGCCATCGATCTGGCTGATGACCTGAAAATCGTCGGTCACGACTTGCTTATCACCTCAACCGATGAACAGAAAAAAATGGCCGTATATGATCTGGAGAAAAAGCGAATCCGCTATATCGAACTTCCGTTTGCCAAACCGCAGTACATTTTGCCCGTCGCCAATGAAATCTGGATTACCCATAAACAGCAGGCGGTTCTCACTGTTCTCGATCCCGATGCTGATCAGGTGAAACGAACGCTTGCCGTTTCACAACCGATATTTCAAGCAAAACAGGATGCCCAACACCTCTATATCCTGTCCCAGTCTGACAGTGCGGAGACAGCCGGCGTACTTGGCGTCTACGATAAAAAACATTTGCATCAGATAAAGCGGATTTCCCTGCCGCGCAAAGGTGAGATGCGCATTCAGGATTTTGCCTTGCTTCCCTGAGCGAAACCGCGGGCATGGCAGATGGCTGGCCACACTTCTTCAGAAAAAACCCTGTTGCTCAAGTGTCAACAGGGTTTTCGCACTAATCAAAGCTTTTCGATTCAAGATTTTCTTCCTGCAGGTACTCGTAAAGTGCCCTTGTCTCCGGATTGCTCGAAAAGTCAGGGCGGTTGACCAACTCCTGGGCATCGGCACGGGCAATCTCCAGTACACGCAAATCCTCATTCAAATCGGCAATTTTAAACTCGGGCAGACCGCTTTGCTTCACCCCGAGAAAATCTCCCGGCCCCCTCATCTCCAAATCGCGCCGGGAAATTTCAAATCCGTCGGTTGTTTCCGTCATGATCCTCATCCGCTCAACACCCGTTTCCGATTTGGGATCGGCCACCAGCACGCAAGTCGCCGTACCGCCGCCCCGCCCGACCCGTCCGCGCAACTGATGCAACTGCGCCAGTCCAAAGCGGTCCGCGTCATATATCACCATCACCGTGGCATTGGGGACGTTGACTCCCACTTCGACGACCGTGGTGGATACGAGCACCTGAACCTCATTGGCGGCAAAATGGGCCATTACCTCTTCCTTTTCGGCAGAGGACATCCGTCCGTGCAGCAAACCGACACGAATCGGGGCCAGGGCCATTGTCAACTGACCATAAACCTCTTCGGCGTTTTGCAGATCCAGTTTCTCCGATTCCTCAATCAAAGGGCAGATCACATATGCCTGCCGGCCCTTCCGGCACTCTTTTTCGATAAAATTGACAATCCTGGGCCAAATCTCCTTTTTTACCCAATAGGTATCGACAGGCTGGCGCCCGGCAGGCATTTCGTCAATGGTGGAAACATCCATCTCTCCGTAGTACGTGATCGCCAGCGTACGCGGAATCGGCGTCGCCGTCATATGAAGAACATCCGGCACTTCCCCTTTTTCGCGAAGGGTAGCCCGCTGTTTGACACCAAAGCGGTGCTGTTCATCGGTGATCACCAGACCGAGATTGTGAAAGGTGACCCCTTTCTGAATCAAGGCATGCGTTCCGACAGCGATATCAGCCAGGCCCATTTGGATCTGCCCCAAGGCATCCCGCCTTTCCCGGGCCGTCATCCTGCCTGTCAAAGCGACAATTTGCAAGCCCAGCGGGGAAAGCAGCTGCTTGAGCGAGGCAGCATGCTGATCTGCCAAAATCTCCGTCGGCACCATCAGTGCTCCCTGATAACCGCTGAGATAATTGGCGTAAAGGACAATGGCTGCCACCACGGTTTTTCCGGAACCTACATCTCCCTGCAACAGGCGGTTCATCTGAGACGTGGAGCGCAGATCAGCCAAAATTTCCTGCACCACCCGCCTTTGCGCGTTGGTCAGCGGAAAGGCCAGCCGGTCGATAAATTCCTCCACCTTTTCCTCGGCAAAGGAATGGGCGATTCCTGTGTTCTCCATCCGTGCCTGTTTCTTCAGCCACATCATCTTCAATTCATATAAAAAAAGTTCCTCATACACCATCCGGCGGCGCGCTTGCCGGCCTTCTTCCCTCCCTTTTGGAAAATGAAGGAAGTACATCGCCCGCGGCCTGGAAATCAGCTTGTAGCGCCGCCGCAATTCCTCAGGCAGGATCTCCTCAATCCGGTTTCCATAACGGATAAACGCTTCATGAATCAGCTTGCGAAGCCCGTTCACTTTCACGGAACCGGTGACGGAATAAACCGGTTCGAGCCGGCCGACATGCTTTTCCTGTTCCGCTTGGGAGAGAAAGGTGCGATCAACCGTAATCTGCAACCGATGCCGATCCCATTTTCCTGATACAACGATGATTTGTCCCGGATTGATTTTTTCACGCAAATAAGCCTGATTAAACCAAATCAGGTTTACATGAATTCCGTTGACATCAATTTTGGCGGACATGCGCGATTTTTTCTTTCCATACCATCTCACGCTGGGCTGTCCGTAGACAATCCCCCGGACGGTAACCCGCTCATCCTGCTCCGCTCGCGTCAAATCACTGATACGGTAATCCTCGTAGCGGTATGGGTAGTACTCCAACAGGTCGGCGATGGATTCGATTCCGAGCTCGGACAGATTCTCTTTTCGCTGCTGACCGACACCGGGCAGGTTTTCCACTGGAATTTCCGTCAGTTTCATGATTGCTTATTTTCCCGCTCCAAAAATTTTTCGTTCCAGCTCCTGCCCTGTCGGGGTGGCAGCCAATCCGCCCAACGCCGTTTCTTTAAGCGCAACCGGCATCATCTGCCCGATCTTGAACATCGCCCCGATCACCTCGTCGGTCGGAATGATGCTTTTCACTCCAGCCATGGCCATATCGGCTGCAACCATGGCAATCGCCGCCCCCATCGCATTTCGTTTGACACAAGGCGCTTCCACCAAGCCCGCCACCGGATCACAGACGAGTCCGAGCATGTTTTTCAAAGCAATCGCCACCGCTTCCCCTGACATCGTTGGCGTTCCGCCCGCCATCTCCACGACAGCTGCCGCTGCCATCGCCGTTGCCGAACCCACTTCGGCCTGGCAACCCCCGGCTGCACCGGCGATGCAAGCGTTATTGGCGATACAAAACCCGATCGCTCCCGCCGTAAACAAAGCGCGTACCTTTGTTTCCCGATCGGAGCCCAGTTTTTCGGCCGCGGTGGAAATCGCCCCCGGCAAAATGCCGCAAGCTCCGGCCGTCGGTGTTGCCACAATCGTCCCCATCGCTGCATTCACTTCGGAGACTGCCGTCGCTCTTGAAACCGCATTCAGAATGGTCGAACCCGATAACAGAACGGGTGCGTTTTCTTTATATTCGTTGATTTTACGGGCATCGCCGCCGGTCAATCCGCTATGTGAGCGAATCTCTTCGGTCAACCCCCGTTCGATTGCCTGTTCCATTACGGTCAGGTTGTGTTCCATCCCCGCAAAGATCTCTTCCCGCGGACGGTTCATCACTTCGATTTCGTGCAAAATCATGACTTCGGATATTTTGAGTCCTTCCTTTTCTGCTATTTCCACTAATTCAGCTACTGTGCGAAATTTCATTTTTCCCGACCCCTTTTCCCACAGAAAACCGCCGGTCCTTCCTGAGGCGGCGGTTTTTATTCCATCATATTATAAGATCGTTACAGCATGAATCCCAGGCAAATTGCCAATTTTATGTTGCACTTCCATTTCCACCGGCTGATCGGTCTCAATGGACATCAAAGCTTGTGACCCTTTCTCTTTGCGTGACACTTGCATAAACGCAATATTAATCTCGTGTTCGGCCAACACACTTGCAACTTTGGCCACCGCACCATACTGATCCTGGTGCAATACCAGCAAAACCGGATCATTGCCGGACAAGCTCAGTTGAAAACCGTTCAGCTCGACGATTTCCATTTTTCCGCCACCGATGGAAATCCCGACCACTTCAACGCTTCCCTGCTCATCTTCCAGATAGATTCGAGCAGTATTGGGATGATCCGGCACTTCATCCGATTCGACAAAGGTGATCTCGATTCCCTCTTCTTTCGCGATCTCAAGGGCGTTCACAATCCGCTTATCGAATGTATCAAAATCGAGCAAACCGCCGGCAATGGCCACATCCGTACCATGGCCGCGATACGTTTGGGCGAATGATCCGTACAAGGTGATAACGGAGCGCTTCGGCTTGCGGCCAAAAATGGTTCTCGCCGCCCGCCCGATCCGGGCCGCTCCCGCCGTATGCGAACTTGAAGGCCCGATCATCACCGGACCGATAATATCAAATACGGTACGATATTTCATATGAAATCCCAACCTTTTGCGACAACGTTCCCAGATTAAAGCTGCTCCAGCGGCACCAACAGGCATCCGACTGTCCCCGGACCCGCGTGGGTTCCAACCGCCGGTCCGATGTCAACCACAATCTCTTCTCTTACATCATACATCATTTTTACCTTGTTCAGCCAGGTCTTGGCATCTTCTTCCTGATCCGCATGCAGAATCGCCGCATAGACCGGGCCGACCGGAACTTTCTGCTGCAAAAGTTCAAACACTTTGCTGAAGGCCTTGTTTTTGCCGCGCGCCTTGTCAATCGCCGTTACCTCACCATCTTCGCTGATGGAGATGATCGGCTTGATACTGAGAAGCGAACCGACCAGCGCGGCCGCTTTCCCGATCCGGCCGCCCTTCTGCAAGTATTCAAGCGTATCGACCAGCGCCACCAGGCCCTGCTTTTCGCGAACCCGATCTGCCAGCTGCACCAGTTCATCCAGTGTTTTTCCCTCTTTTGCGGCCCGGGCGACCAGCACGACAATCACCCCGAGAGCATAGGCAACCGATTTGGAGTCATATACCATAATCTCCGCATCGGGATACTCTTCCTGGACTATCGCTTTGGCCAGCATGCAGGATTGGTAAGTGCCGCTCATTTTCGAAGAAATATGAAGGGAAAAGATTTGCTTTGCCCCGCTTTGAATCGCTTTGCGATAAAACTCGGCAATCTCCAGCGGCGAAGGTTGGGAAGTGGTTGGCAACTCGGTAATCTCTCTCATTTTTTGATAAAATTGCGACGGAAACAAATCAACCCCGTCCAAATAAGATTGCCCCGCCAGATGAACTTTGATCGGGACAACGGAAATGTCCAAGGCTTCCGCCAGATCTTTGGGAATATCGGCAGTACTGTCGGTTATGATTTTCACCTGCCCCATCAAACACCCTCCTTTCTTTACTCAACGGCAAACAGGTAATAATAAACCGGTTGTCCTCCCTGATGCACTTCAAATTCGATCTCGGGATAGATTTGCGAAAGTGACTCAACCAGTGCATGCGCCTGTTCTTCGGTCACATCCCGGCCGTAGATCACTGTCACCACATCCGCTTCCTCGCCGATCATTTTTTGCAGCAGGGCTTTGGCCGTTTGCACCATGTCCTGGCCGACGATTTCGATTTTGCCCTCTTGAATGCCGAGGAAATCCCCTTTCCTGATTTCCTGCCCATCCACTTGTGAATCGCGGATCGCATAAGTGAGTTCCCCCGAGCGCACCGCCCCAGAAGCCGTCGTCATGTTCTGCTCGTTCTCCTCGTGGCTTCGCTCCGCACTGAAAGCGAGCAGTGCAGCCAAGCCTTGCGGGATGCTGCGGGTAGCGATCACCGTGACGGGTGTATCAACAATTTGGCTCACCTGCTTTGCCGTCAAAACGATATTCTTATTATTCGGCAAGATCACAATATGTTCAGCTTCAATTTTTCTCACTGCATCGACCAGTTCTTCCGTACTCGGGTTCATCGTCTGGCCGCCTTCCACCACCTGATCGACGCCCAATGAACGGAAAATGTCGACAATTCCTTTTCCGGCCGCCACTGCCACAATGCCGTACTTTTTCTTTTCCGCCTTCTGCTCCCCACCGGTCTGCACAGGGGTGGAGGCAGCGCTTTTTCCTTCCGTCACGCTGGCGTATTGTTCGCGCATGTTGTCGATCTTGATGCGGATCAAATCGCCGAATTTCATGGCAAAATTGAGTGCATCCCCCGGGTATTCGGCATGGATATGTACTTTAACCAATTCATCATCAGCTACGACCAACAGCGAATCCCCGAATTGCTCCATGCTTTTGCGGAATTTGGCTTCATCAAACGCTTCGGTTTTGCGTCGCGTCGTTTTCAAATTGATAATAAATTCGGTGCAATACCCGTGTTCGATTTGCGAAGCATCCATTTTCGACTGGGCGTTATCGTGAGCAAGGGAAGCGAGCGATTCCGTGTCGAGTTTCACTTGCGGAGCATCGGGGGCAATCTCTTCACCCTTCAAGGCAGCCAGCATTCCCTCATAGATATAAACCAGGCCTTGTCCTCCGGCATCCACTACTCCCGTCTGCTTCAAAACGGGGAGCATTTCCGGGGTGCGGGCAAGCGTCCGCCGTGCTTCATTCAACACCGTCTCCATGATCACAGCGGTGTCTTCCGTCGTCCACGCTTTTTTCATACCGGCGTCAGCCGCTTCGCGCGCCACTGTCAAAACTGTGCCCTCCACCGGTTTGATCACTGCCTTGTACGCAGTTTCAACTCCCCGCTGAAAGGCATCAGCCAATTGATGAGCGTTGATCTCCTTTTTATCGGAAACAGCCTTGGCAAATCCGCGAAACAGCTGGGACAAAATCACACCGGAATTACCGCGTGCACCCATCAGCAATCCTTTTGAAAGCGCCTCCGCCAGTTTTCCCACCGTGCCGGATGCCGCCTGTTTTTCCATCTCTTTCACACCGGATGCCAGCGTCAAATTCATATTGGTTCCGGTATCCCCGTCCGGTACGGGAAAAACGTTCAAAGCATTGACCGATTCCACGTGTTTATTCAGATTCCCGGCACCGGAACGCATCATTTGTAAAAACAGAGCTGCATGGATTTGCTGTGTCAACAGTGTTCCTCCTTACTCTTCATTGACCAGGCGAACTCCCTGCACATAGATGTTCACCTGACTTACTTTCAATCCGATCATCTGATCCAGCGTATACTTCACCTTGGATTGCACATTGTGTGCCACTTCGGAAATTTTGGTTCCATAGCCCACGATGATGTACAGATCGATCACGACTTCTCCGCTCTCCGTGCGCACTTCGATCCCTTTGCTTAAATTCTCCCTGCCCAAAAGTTCCGTAATTCCGTCTTTTAACTGGCTGCGCGAAGCCATCCCAACCAAGCCGTAGCAGTCCATGGCCGCAATTCCGGCAACCGTTGCAATCACTTCATTGGCCACTTGGATTTGACCGAGTTCCGTCGAAACTTCCAAGCTCATTCCAATTCCTCCCAGATGAGGTTTTCCATGCTTTGCTAGGACAATTGTACAATAATACCTAAATGAATAAAAGCTTAACAACATTCATCATACTGGACTCGCTCTCTCCTTGCAAGTAAAGTTCAGGTATGCTAAAATGTGCTGGTGTTTAGTCCTTATTCCGTTACCGTAAAGAGAAGAGTCCTCCCTTGCCTGAAATGTACCCTGACGGAAGATACTTTCGGCAGGGGATGATGGTATGGAACGAAGAGGAGGTGTAAGAATGGCTCGTCGTTGCTTTATCACTGGAAAACAAGGCCACACCGGAAACAAGGTAAGCCACTCCAACCGCAAAACGAGAAAAAAATGGGGTGCCAACGTACAAAAAGTGCGCATTCTCGTTGACGGCAAACCGAAACGCGTATATGTGAGCACTCGTGCCCTCAAATCCGGTAAAGTGACTCGCGTATAACCGAAAAAGAAAAAAGCACCGATTGGGGTGCTTTTTTTATTTGGCCATTAATCTTTTTTGAATGCCGCTAGCAAAACCTTAACGAAACCGCCCAGGAATTTCGGTAGCTTTATGGTATAGAACTTCACCAACATTCACCCCTTACGCTGCAATGATAAAAGATAATGACCGTGTTTTCTTCATCTTATTTATATTCTATAGAGTTCAATGTGTACCTAGAACAGGAGAAAAAATTGCTTGGGGTGAACGCCATATTCCTTAGCGGTCGCGGCTTTCGACCAGCAGGCATTTTCCCGAACGGATCGAGACCCAGCCGGATCCGCTTGCCAATTCATTGCTGATCCCGCGTGTGAATCCGCGATAAAGCGTTTCATTTTTCAGAGGGTATTTTAGCCCGTCTGTCACAATTCCCGTCACTTCTCTGGAAACCGGAATCAAAGAAATGTAGGGGAATTCTCCTTGCCTCAACTCGATTTTACCCGGGCCGGAAAAAAAGCGGACCCGGTTGCTGGAATGGAGCAAAACCCCCCGGGTCCCACGGGCCTCCAGCCATTCCAGAAGCCCCACATTGGCAAGCAAATGATCGAGGCGGGCTCCACCCAGCGCTCCCAAAATGAGCACTTCCCCTCCGGTTTGGTGCTCAAGCGCCTTTGTGAGGGCATAATGCAGGTCGGTTTCCTCCTTTTCCGCCGGCAATCGCTCCACCTCGATCCCCGACTGCATCAGTTCATCGGCAAACTCCTCACCGGCGGTATCAAAGTCACCCACGGCCAGGTGGGGAGTGATTCCCGCCTGAACCAGCTTTTTCGCACCGGCATCCGCCGTAATGATATAATACTTTTCCGGATCGATCAGGGCGATCTCCTCCGCCGTCAAATCTCCCCCCGCCACCACCAGCACTTTTTGCTTCAACATGATTCACTCCCGCTTTTACGATTGCCGTGTGATCAATTGCGGAGCGGAATATAGGATCAAAAGAACGGCAACGAACGAAATGATCACTTCGGGCAACAGATAGGTGACATTGTAGAGGAATGAATAGAGGTAGACGGACTGGCCTGCCGGAGCGTATTGTTTAAAAAAGACAACCCCGGAAATAAAGTGGGACAACAGGCGAAACGCGCCGGCAAACAAAAGCCCGAAACCGGCCAGTGAAGCTTTCCATTTGCGCGCATAATGTTCGCGAATGCGAAAGAGCCCGGCCAGCCCCAAAGCGGCAAAAGCGATCGGATAATCAAGCGCCGCCTGCACCGGATGGACCACATAACCGCCGGTAATGAGCAGCAACAATCCGGTCAGCAAGCCACAGGACAGTCCTGCTTTCACCCCGCGCCGGAACGAAACGGCGGCGATCGGGATCATCACCAGGGTAATCGAACCGCCGTTTGGCATTTCAAACAGTGTCAGCTTATCCAATACAGCTGCGACCGCTGTCATGATCGCCACTTCCAGCATCGTTACCAATCGTGTGGATGAATTCATGGTGTTTCTCTCCTTCTCACTGCTTAACCGCGGCTTCCCGTCCCAGCACGGCGGATGGCAGCGATGGCGGCCTCGCGGTCTTTTTGGCCAAACACCGCCGATCCGGCCACCAGCACCGTCGCTCCCGCTTCAACTGCCAGCTGTGCCGTCTCCTGATTGATGCCGCCGTCCACTTCAATTTCGAGCTGAAGAGATTGGGCATCGATCAGCCGGCGCAATCCGCGAATCTTGTCGAGTACGTCCGGGATAAACGCCTGCCCGCCAAATCCGGGATTGACCGTCATCAGCAAAATCAGGTCAACATCGCGCAAAATCGGTTCAATCATCGCGACCGGTGTCGCCGGATTCAGGACAACACCCGCTTTCACGCCCTGCTCCTTGATCAGGTGGACGGTGCGGTGCAAATGTCGGCACGCTTCCTGGTGAACCGAAATCAGATCAGCGCCGCTTTTGGCAAACCTTTCAATATATCGGTCCGGTTCCTCAATCATCAGGTGAACATCGAGCGGCAGTTTCGTATGAGGGCGAATCGCCTCCACTACCAAAGGCCCCATCGTGATGTTGGGTACAAAATGACCATCCATCACATCAATATGAATCCAGTCAGCCCCTGCCCGTTCCACGTCGGCAATCTCTTCCTGCAACCGGGCGAAGTCGGCCGACAGAATCGATGGCGCAATCTTGATCATGCTAATACCTCCTCGCCAGCGCATCTTTGATTTCTGCCAAAAACTGCGTATAGTTTTGATAACGCTTTTCGTCGATTTCTTGCTGCTCCAGCGCCGCTTTTACTGCACAACCCGGCTCCCCGGTGTGCAAACAGCCGCGAAACCGGCATTCCGGTGCCCGCTCGCGAATTTCGGGAAAATAATCGCCGAGCTCTGTCGGTTCAAATCCCTGAAAAGTCAATTGGCTGAAACCGGGTGTATCCGCCACTTGTCCGTTTGTCTCCATGGGCAACAATTCCACCGTTCTCGTTGTATGGCGCCCGCGGGCGATTTTTTTGCTCACTTGTCCGGTCAAAAGCTGCATTCCCGGCAACAGATGATTGAGGAGTGAACTTTTTCCCACTCCCGATTGGCCGGCGAACACGGATACCTTTCCGGCCAGCACCGCCTTCAGTTCATCCATGCCTTCTCCTGTGACGACGCTGGTCGCGATTACCTTGTAGCCGGCCGGCCGGTAAATCGCGCTGATCCGTTCAATTTCGCCGTTGTTCTTCAATAAATCCCTTTTTGTGAGAACTATCACAAGATCCAGTCCTTCACGCTCCCCGTGCACGAGGAAACGATCGACCGGCATTTGCTGAAACCGAGGCTGCCGCAAAGAACAAACAACCACCGCCTGATCGACATTGGCGATGGGTGGACGAATGAGTTCATTGCGACGGGGCTGAACGGAGGTCACCACGCCTTCGTTCTGCCCCGTCTTTTCAAACTCGACGATATCGCCGACCAGCGGGGTCAGCTTCTTCTTGTCAAACTTGAACACCCCGCGCGCCCGGCACTGGAGCATATCGCCCCCGTCCGTGCGCACGTAGTAAAACCCGCTGATGGCTTTTACAATTTGCCCGACAGGCATATAAGACCTCCTTTGTCAAAGTTTGATTACCAACCTGGAACCAATTCACACTTTGGTTCATTCGCAATATAACTGTAAACCTTCACGACTCCGCCCTTTTTAATGAAAGTACCCGCTTCCGGCTCCTGCCTAAAGATATGGGCATGACCTACACTTTGCCCGGCCGGATCCGGACATCTGTACAGTTCGACTTTATAGGGCTTATCTGCCAATTTGCTGCTGTGAACGGCAGATTCAAACTTTCCATAATAATTGTCGACTATAGCCCCCTCCACACCTACATAAATTTTCACTTGCGTGTTTGCAGGGTCGTCTACCATCGTTCCGTTCCGTGGCTCTTGATCCCAAATTTGCCCCGGTTGGACTCCTTCTTTCGGTTTTGGTATGATTTTGGGCTCTGGAAAACCGTTGTCCGCCAACCATTTTTTAGCTTCATCCAAGTTCGTGAACAATTCCATTTTCACCGGTTTTCCGGTATTTTCCGTCACCGTCTGATCTTCACTTCCGCCTGAGAATAAGCCCCAGATCGTGTCAAAGCCCCATATGGTCAAAACCAGGATGATGATAATTGTAATGAGGCCAAACAAAAGTTTTTGCCACCAAGGCAGATTGGCTTGCACATTTTCCAGCCAAACGACCGTGCGCTGGAACATGGTACGCTCGCTGTCGTTGGGAGCACTCTTCAGCCGTTCGAGATTGGCCAGCGTTTTGTCACCGAGCGCGTTGGAAGCGACCTGCCCTTTACGCTGACCGCTGCGAATTTCCGGACGCTGGATCGGCGAGTGATAAGAAGGTGGTTCAACAGCGGTTGCCACCGGGGATTCGCCTTCCTCATCCTCCGAAAGCGGAATGGTTTGATAAAGATCGCGCTGTGTCGGTTTGGAACGGGTTCCGGCCCAGTTGGCTTCCAGGCGGGGCCCGATATTGGCTGCCTGCTGGATCGCCTTCAGCATCTCGCGGGCGGAGCTGAAGCGTTTGTTAGGGTCTTTGTCCAATGCGCACAGGATCACTTCCGCCAGCGCATCGGGAATGTTCGGATTGATTGAGCGCGGATCTTCCGGAATCTCCTGCAGGTGCTTCAAAGCAATGCTGATCGCGGAGTCGCCGTCAAACGGCAGGCGGCCTGTCAGCATTTCATACAGGACAATCCCCAAGGAGTAGAGATCGGATTTTTCCCCGATCACACCTCCCCGCGCCTGTTCCGGTGAAAAATAATGGACAGAACCCATGACGGAACCTTCTTGGGTAATCGTAGAGGAACTTGCCGCCCTGGCAATCCCGAAGTCGGTCACTTTCGCTCTGCCATTGGCTCCGAGCAGGATATTATGCGGTTTGATATCGCGGTGGACAATCTGATTTTCATGGGCATGAGCCAAACCGTCGCAGATTTGGATCGCGATGGCGGCCGCTTCCTGCGCCGGGAGCGGTCCCCGTTCCTGAATGTATTGTTTCAGCGTCGGCCCTTCAACCAGCTCCATGACAATGTAATGAGTATAATGATCCTTCCCCACATCATACACATTGACAATATTGGGATGGGACAAGCTCGCGGCAGCTTGTGCTTCCCGGCTAAAACGACGTATAAACTCCGAGTCATTACTGAGGGAATCACTTAACACTTTAATCGCGACATAACGGTTTAACAGCAAGTCTTTTGCTTTGTATACGACCGCCATTCCACCGCCGCCGACACGGCTGACTATTTCGTAACGTCCCCCCAGCTTCTTCCCTTCCATCTGCATGGTCACCTGTTCCTCCTTGAACCCAATTAAGATGTAGCTGACCCACCTGTATGTCTTAGAAGAATTAGGGAAATGTTATCCGCCCCGCCGGCTTCCAAAGCTAATTCGATCAATTTATCGGCTTTTTCGTCCAGCGTCATGGATGTAGATGAGAGGACAAGTCCAATCTCCCTTTCGCTAACCATCGTGGTGAGTCCATCGGAACACATGAGGAAAATATCGTCCTTGCTCCATGGTGTATTTATCAGATCGACTTCGACATCTTCATTTGTACCGACAGCTCGAACGATCATATTGCGCAGGTGATGGTTGCGCGCTTCTTCGGCCGTGATTTGTCCATTCTTTCGCAGAATGTTGACATACGAATGATCCTCGGTCAGTTGATACAGCCCGTTTTTGTGCAGCATGTAGGCGCGGCTGTCCCCAACATGAGCCAGAACCACTTCGTGTTGATCGACGATCGCGGCGATTACCGTCGTGCCCATGCCGGATAACTGGCTGTTCTGCTCGGCCATCCTGAATACTTTCTCATTGGCCTTTCCTACGGCATGCAGAAGCAGATCGCTTTTTTCATCAGTCGAAACATCCAGGTTTTCCGCCCGGAGCACCTTTTCAATGGTGTCGACCGTTTCGCGGCTGGCTACATCGCCAGCTTGATGACCGCCCATTCCGTCGGCGACGATCGCGATCACAGTTCCCGATTTGGTCAAAACCAGGCCTGTGCTGTCTTCATTCAGGTCACGCACACGACCGATGTCAGTGCGCCGTGCAAGCTCCATTCCGGTTACCCCTTTCCCTTTCTAGTATTCCCTGTATTGACCTTTATCAAGAGGAAATCCCGTAGACCGATTCATTGCCGGATCGATTGCTGCCTTTTTTCTTTTGTTGAAAAAGGTATTCATATCATTTCTGTTGAAAAAGGTGATAGGCGAAACGAAATCGTCAGAAAACCGCTGAAGCTCTCCTAGCTCAGACGACTGTGTTTGGCACGAAGTTGTCCACACGCTGCATCGATATCATGCCCGTGTTCCCGGCGAATCGTGGTATTCACATGATAGGAATCCAGGATTCGCTTAAATTCGAAAATTTGCTTTCTCGGTGTACGTGTGTAATTTCGCTCCGGAACATAGTTTACCGGAATGAGATTGACAAGGCAATTCATCCCTTTAAGCAGTTTGCCCAGTTCATGAGCATGTTCGCTTTGGTCGTTTTTCCCGCCGATCAGGGCATACTCAAAAGTGAGTCTACGCCCGGTTTTTTCCAAATAGTACCGGCATGCGTCCAATAATTCCGCCAATGGATAACGCCGGTTGATCGGCATGAGCTTGGACCTGAGTTCGGTATTGGGAGCATGAAGGGAAATCGCCAGGCCTACCTGCCAATTTTCGTCGGCAAACCGGTAGAGATTGGGAACGACTCCGCTGGTGGATACCGTGATATGGCGCTGGCCAATATTGAGTCCGTGCCCGTCATTGATTATGCGAACAAACTTCATCGTCGGTTCATAATTTTCAAATGGTTCACCCGAACCCATCACCACAACCGATTTGACCTTTTCAGATGACGGATCAAGATATTTCTGCGCCATAACCACTTGTGCCACGATCTCGCCGGCGCTCAGATTTCGCTTCAATCCTCCGAGTGTCGAAGCGCAAAAAGTGCAACCGACCCTGCATCCCACCTGTGTCGTCACACAGACGCTGATCCCGTAGTTATGACGCATAATCACGGTTTCAATCGCATGTCCGTCGTGAAGACCGAACAGAAACTTCACCGTTCCATCGCGGGATACCTGAGTCGTAATCACTTGAAGCGGCATCAGGTGAAAGAATTCACTTAATTCTGCACGCATGTTTTTCGGCAAATTTGTCATGTCGCCAAACGAATCGACGCGTTTGACATAGAGCCAATCCATGATCTGGTTGGCTCGCCATTCGGGGTGACCGTGGCGAGTCATCCAATCTTTCCATTCCTGATAAGATAAATCATATGCAAAAGTTTTCACCATTCATTCTCACCAATTCTTCGAAAACTGCCTTACGTCAATAAAAAGCAGGGTTCTCCCTGCATCAAAACTTTTCTTATTATATCATAGTACAATCCAAAAAAAAGGGACAGGTCGTGAAGATTTTTTCGCACCCTCCATGTCCCTGCGCTGTTCATCCCCTAACTGGATTCCAGGCCGATGCGTCTGAGCGTAACTTTGTAATGAATTTGGATCGGTATGTTTGCATATCGGCTTCTCCATTGCATTTTCTCATAGAATTTCGGATAGAAGGCGTGCACATAATTCCCGATCCCCATCACATCGACGCGAAACTCTTTTTGTGAACGCTCGACCAGTTTTTTGGCAATCTTCTCATATTCCCTGGCAACCAATTGGCTCAGTTGTTGGTAGGTTGATTTTTCTGTGATCTGGATCGGACAAGTTTTTTCATTAATTTCTCCTTCTATTTTCACCTGTATGTCAACTTTCCCGTTTTTTACTGTGACCTTTCTGCGGGCATTTTCCGGATGAAAAAAGAAGGTTCCTTCTGCCTTTCCGCAAGGGACGGACAGATCAGCTCCGGAGCGCTGTCTGCGGATATGCATGATCGGGGTGAGCAATCTCTCATCTAATACTCCGACCATGCGATCCCCGCGAAACACAGCCATCCCTTCCCAGTCAAACTGCTCTTTCTGCGCCTTAAACATATTGATCAACGGATTTCGCTTTTGCGGATTGGACAATTCAATCATCACTTGGCCCAGCTCAATCGTCGGGAGTTTTCCTATTTTCACTCCGGTATCGATCTGATCACGGAGGTAATCGGTCGGAATCGGTTCCAATCCGACCTGCGTTTTCATGGCTTCCTTCGCTTTGCCATCGATCACAATCGGCCACATGTGCCTGCGGATTTCCGGGCTGCGGCGCAAAGCGTCCAGATGCCTTGAAATCCCTTCTTTTGCCACATCCTTGCTTAACAGCAACGTTTGCAAATGCCCCAGGAAGATCGGATTGTTTACCTTGCTTTGCAATTCGCTTAAGGCATCTCTCAGCGTTTCCCCCTCAGCGGTGAACGATTGAACGGCGCCGGGGCCGCCTTTTCCCCCGCCGCCGCCACCTCCGCCGACAATTTGCCCGGGACTAGGGACTTGTGCGGTTACCTCATATCCCTTTTTTCCTTTGTCAATTGCCAGGGAGACAATCACCGCCCGCTTTTCAATTTCAATACTGTCCCAACAACCCGTCAGCAAGAACAAACTGAGCAAAACGATAAACCCCTTAGCGCGAAGAAGATATTTCACGCGGCATTTCCCCTTTCTTGCGACGCAGGATGGCAATCACAAGCAGCAAAATGGGCAAACAGTCCGTAAGAAAACCAAAAATTCCAACTCGTTCCGCATATTTGCCCACTTCCCCCATATTTTCTGGAGCCATAGCCATAACATAAAGAACCGGGGCAAAAGCAAAGGCGATCCAGCGGCGATACCGTCCTTTCAGTCGGAAAAATTCGATCACCATCTGCACAGTACAGGCATACAGATTTAACACTGATGTAAATACGAGCACCAGCCAAATCGACAGAATGGCCGACTCCAACCGTTCAAACAGCATGGCATGAAGCCGGATCACTTTTCCTGTTTCCAATACGGGATACATGACCCGAACCAGTTCATCTTTGCCGAAAATGGATAATGTACCCACACATTTTATCCAGTAAAGGACAATAATTGTTCCAATGGCGAATAAATGGGCTTTCCACGCTTTCATCGGTTGTTTGTAAAATCCGGAAAACATCAGGAGCACACTGTACCCGGAGTAAGCAAAAGCGCCGCTTAGCATTGCTTTGGGCAACTGTGAAGTGTTCATTTGCAGCAAAGGCAGGAGATTGGTACTCTCTCCCCGTTGAATGAAAGCAAATATTTCGATGACTAATGGGAAGAAATTCAGCAACATCAATAGCTCATTATATTTGGCCACGATCCCGAATTCACTGCCCGCCGCAATGGCAACCGAAATAAGCAGAACCAAGATTACCGCTTCAATTGGCGTATTCACCAAGACCGCATTCACCATCGCTTCTCCAAATATACGGACACTCATGGAGATGCCCGATACCAAGTAAAGGGCGATGATCAACAAGACAATGATAGTCAGGAATCTGCCCAACCAGTGGCTCCTCCTGCTTCCCAAGATCTCGGGAGCAAACTGGACAATGGTCTGCCCTGGAAACCTCATGCAAAGAGCAGTCAGCAAGGCGATGATAATTCCGACAAAAATCCCGCTGACGATAATAATCCAGCTCATGTCATTACCACTGACTTCCGCCACATCGCGCGGCAAACTGAGTACACCAACCCCATAGATGGTGGAAACAACTATGGTAAAAGCCTGATACACTGTAATACTGTATCTCGTACCATCTGTTAATTGCTGTTGATTCATTTTTCTCCCCCGCCTTGTCTCACAACATCGTTTACCTTGTAAATCTCCGGCCGTTTTTTCATCCAGGGCCACGGAACACGGATCAAAGTATCTTTCAACGCTTTTAAATTAAGCGGTGCAAACGGGGACATATAGGGAACGCCAAATGAACGGAGCTGCACCAGGTGAAGGATGATCAGCATCATGGCGATCATGATCCCGTACAGTCCAAAGGCTGCGGCAAACATCATCATGGGAAAGCGCAACAACCGAACCGAGATGGCAGCGCTGTAACTCGGATTGGCATAGGAACTGATGGTGGTCAGCCCGACGACAATGACAAACGCAGGTGAAATCAATCCGGCCTGTACCGCCGCCTGTCCGATGACCAAACCGCCGACAATTCCGATGGTCGGCCCGATCGGCGAAGGCAAGCGGATACTCGCCTCACGCAAAATCTCCACACTGATTTCCATCGACAACGCTTCCAAAATCGGTGAAAAAGGCACGGTGGCCCGGCCGGCCGCCATGGCGATCAACAGCTTTGAAGGAACCATTTCAGGATGGAAGGAAACGAATGCGATATACAGGGACGGCAGCAAAAGCGCAATAAACAGACTGAGTAAGCGGATAAACCGCAAAAAGGTAGCGATCAGATACCGCTCATAATAATCTTCCGAGCTGTAATAAAACTGGCTGAATACAGCCGGGGCAATCAAAGCATAAGGGCTGCCGTCCACAAGGATGGCAAACTGTCCTTCCAGCAGATGGGCGACAACCGAGTCCGGACGCTCCGTATTTTGGATCAGCGGAAACGGCGTCCACATCTGATCGACTATAAACTCTTCAACATAGCCGGACTCGAGGATTCCGTCAATCTGGATATCCTGAATGCGCTTTTCAGCTTCTTTCACGACTTCTTCATCGCAAACACCTTCGATATAAAGAAGAGCGACAGTGGTCTTGGTTCGTTTCCCTTTGGTAAAGTACTTGACTCTCAGGAACGGATCGCGCAACCGGTGACGGATCATCGACAGGCTGCACACTACGGTTTCACTCATCCCTTCACGGGGGCCCCGCACGACGGATTCCGCATGGGGCTCACTCACACTCCGGGTAGTCCACCCTTTGGTTCCGACCACCAAAGCCTTACGGAAATTATCCAAAAAAACAACCGTATCCCCGGAGAGAATGGCATCAAGTGCACTCTTCATATCTTCGATCTCTTTGACCTCACCCGCCTGAACCAGATGGTTGTACACCTCATCATACAAGTCATTGACTGATTCTCGTTTATCGCTGTATTTCATCAGGGGGCGGATGATAAAGTTGTGATTGATATCTTTTTGCACCATTTCATCGAGATAGACAACCGAGGATTTCAAATCTTTCGGCACATCGATCACAAAGGTGCGCACGACCAGGTCGGAACACTCTTTCAGGATATTCTTGATAAACTCCACATTTTTGGCCTCTGTGTCAAAAATGTGCGTTTCCTCCTGAACCGCTTTGCTCAGCTGGCTTTCATTATGCTGTTCCAGCTTTTTCTGCTTCCTGCGCTCTTTTAAGCGCAAGATTCGATACGACGCTTTCTTCATTCACATCACCATTCATAACCTGCCCGACATGCATGAAAAACATGCAAAATAATACGGAATATGGAAAATGAAGACAAAAAAACCATCCACCTGTTGCGGTGAATGGTTCAACTTGATCACACAGCCTCCATATGCCGGTTCACGCCGCCTTTTTGGTCATTCTCTTCGCTCCGGCTCCTTCCGTCGTCGTCCCGTTTCGGGCCATGTCTTCACGATGGCCGTTTGATCATCCGGGCGATAAAAAAACCGTCGCTCATAAAATGATGCGGCAGGATTTGCAGCCATCCACCGGCGATGATGGCACGCTCCCGCACGAGCGGAAGCAGGTTTTCCTGCCATTTTTCATCGGCAAAAAACTCCGGATGGCGGGATAAAAAGGCCTCGACCTGCTCCTGGTTTTCACGCGGTTCAATGGTGCAGGTGCTGTAGACGAGCACTCCGCCCGGTTTCAGAAGCGGCGCAACTGCTTCCAGCAACTCCTTCTGCATCTGCACCAGCGGGTCGATCATCCTGGCTTCTTTGCTCCATTTGATATCGGGTTTGCGGCGAATCACCCCCAGCCCGGAGCAAGGGGCATCCAGCAGAATGGCATCAAAAGTCTCCCTGGCGATCTCTTTGCCCAGCTCCCTTCCGTCCGCCTTTTTCGGAGTGACAATGGTAATCCCCAGCCGGTTTGCATTGGAAGAGATCAGCTCCAATTTATGCTCATGAATATCACAAGCCAAAATGGAACCTTCATTCTTCATCCGTTCCGCCATATGCATCGTTTTCCCGCCCGGGGCCGCACAAACATCGAGCACCTTCATCCCCGGCCGCGGATCAAGCGCCGGAGCGACCAACATGGAACTTTCATCCTGAATTGAACAGTCTCCTTCCCGGAACAGCAAGGAGAAAGCCGGATTCCCGCCTCGCTCGATCCGGATGCCGTCGGGTGAAACAGGAGAGGGGAGGGCCTTCCCCTCCTGCTGCCTTCCCCATTTTTCAATAAATTGATCCCGCGTCAGGCGCAGGGAGTTGACGCGAATGTTTACTTTGGGCGGAACATGATTGGAAGTGAACATCAGGCGGGATTCTTCTTCACCGTATACTTCTTCCATCCGGCGCACCATCCATTCCGGATGGGAATAATAAAGGGCTTTTTCCTTGATGTTCTTCGGAAAGGCGGAAGGCGTCAGTCTCTCCTTCTGCCGCAGATAGGACCGCATCACTCCGTTAACCAATCCGGAAATCCCCTTATGTCCTCTCTTTTTGGCGATCTGTACGGTTTCGTGAACGGCTGCACGGGAAGGAATTTTATCCAGATAGGCCAGTTGATAAATTCCCAGGCGCAACAGCTGGCCCACCCAGGGCTCCAATGAACCGGTTCCTTTTTTAACCAGGGAATTTAATATCCAATCAAGCGTATTCATCCGCTGAATCGTCCCGTACACCAGCTCGGTCACCAGGCGCTTGTCCCGGTCATCCAGCCCGCTTTTTTCCAGAGCATGGTTTAAGAGAAGATTGCTGTATGAGTGCCTTTCTTCATATTCAATCAGAATATCAAGCGCAACTTCCCGGGCTGTGGCTTTCTTCATTTCCGATCCCCTAACTGTTCTCCAACCGTCATCTGCCGCCCGCGCACGAATTCAGCCACCGGCATCCTGCGTTTTCCCGCCGGCTGCACCTCCTGCAACAGCAAATGTCCGCCTCCGGTCGCGACCAAAATCCCGGCTTCATCAATCTGCACCACTGTCCCGGGTTCGGCCGTAGCCTGTTTTTCAACCGGCTTCGCCCGCCAAATTTTAAACGGCTGATTCTTCCAAGTGGTAAAGGCGACAGGCCAAGGATAAAGGCCTCGCACCTGATTCCAAAGTTCCATGGCCGTGCGTGTCCAATCGATTTTTTCATCATCACGCGTAATATTGGGCGCATAGGTTACCTGACTTTCATCCTGTTTGACCGCTGTTATCTTGCCTTCCAGAAGCAGAGGCAACGTTTCCGTCAACAGTTCAGCTCCGAGGACGCTCAGCTTCTCATGCATGGTTCCGACATCATCATCATCCGTGATCGGAATGGAGCGTTGTGAAATGATATCTCCCGCATCCAGCGCTTTGACCATATACATGATCGTGATGCCGGTTTCTTTCTCCCCGTTGATGATCGCGTGATGGATCGGGGCTCCCCCACGATATTTCGGCAGGAGGGAAGCGTGGACGTTAATGCAGCCGAATTTGGGTTCCTTTAAAATAGCTTCCGGCAAAATTTGCCCGTAGGCGGCTGTGACGATCAAATCCGGCTTCAGCGACAATACTCTTTCCACCGCTTCCGGATCGCGCAACTTTTCCGGCTGGTAAACGGGCAGTCCCAGCTTTTGCGCCGCCATCTTAACCGGGGGAGGAGTCAATTCTTTCTTGCGGCCCTTGGGCCGATCAGGCTGGGTCACCACCCCGATCACATGATAGCCTTCCCGTACCAGCGATTCCAAGGAGGGAACGGCGAAATCCGGAGTTCCCATAAACAAGACTTTGACTTGATCCGTCAATCCTCTTCCTCCTCTTCATCCGGGCGGAACACGCGTTCAGCCACATCAATAAACAAAACGCCGTTCAGATGATCGATTTCATGTTGGAAGGCACGCGCCAGGTATCCTTCCGCCTCGATTTCCACCGGATTTCCGTGGCGATCCTGCCCTTTGACCTTGATCCAGTTGGCCCGGCGCACTTCCCCGAGCAGATTGGGAATGCTGAGGCAGCCTTCCGGCGGAGAAATCTGTTCTCCCTTTTTCTCGACGATTTCCGGATTTACCATTTCAATCAGCCCTTCTCCGACATCGACCACAATTGCCCGCTTCAGGATTCCGACTTGCGGCGCAGCCAATCCAACGCCACGAGCGTCATACATCGTCTCCGCCATATCATCGAGCAATTTCGCCAAGCGCGCGTGAAATTTGGTCACCGGCTTTGCCTTTTGTTTCAGGACGGGATCGGGATATTGCACAATTTTACGAATGGCCATTTTCATGAAAACTCCTTTCCCAAACAATTCCATCTCGATCTATGCTGAACCTTAAATCCCCGTCATCGATCCGCATCTCCAGTTCCCGCAAGCAAATTTTGCACTTTTCTGCGGTTACTTCATCCAAAGGGGGATATTTGATCAACATTTGCAAACGATAACGATCTTTCAGCCTCGGAATCGGCGCGGGAACGGGACCCAGGAGCCGCGTCCGCTTCGGTAAATTCTTTCCCAGAAAACGCGCCATTTCCTGTCCCTGCCGCATCAGGGAAACGCGATCCGGATGGCTTAACAAGAGGGTAAACAAGCCGTAAAAAGGAGGATATCCATGCTGTTTCCGAATGATGCTTTCCTGTCGGTAAAAACCGTCGCTGTCATGCTCAACGGCCCGTTCAATGCTGTAATGGTCAGCGCTGTATGTTTGAATGATCACCCGGCCCGGCTTTTCATGCCTCCCGGCCCGGCCGCTCACTTGCGTCAACAATTGAAACGTCCGTTCGGCAGCCCGAAAATCCGGAAGATGCAGCATGGAATCGGCGGCGATCACCCCGACCAGCGTCACCTGCGGAAAGTCCAATCCTTTGGCGATCATTTGCGTTCCCAGCAAAACATCCGCTTTTCCGGAGCCAAATGCGTTGAGCAACCGTTCGTGCGCCCCTTTCCGGCTGGTGGTGTCCACATCCATGCGAATCACACGCAGACCGGGAAAACGCCGTGCCAGTTCTTCTTCGACCCGTTGCGTACCCGTGCCGAAATGACGGATATGTTTGCTTTGGCAATGCGGACACGCCCCCGGCATCCGCTGGGCAAAACCGCAATAGTGACAACGCACCGTCCGGTTGGTCTGATGGTAGGTAAGCGAGATGTCACAGTGGGGGCAGACTAGCGCTTCGCCGCATTCCCGGCACATGACAAAAGTGGAAAAACCGCGGCGGTTGAGGAATAAAACCGCCTGTTCCCCCCGGTTGACACAGGAAAGCAATTCCTCCTTCAACCGCTCGCTGAACATGGTACGGTTTCCTTTGCGCAATTCTTCCCGCATATCGACAATCTCCATCTGCGGAAACGGTCTTCCTTTTACCCGCTCTTTCAACTGCACCCACTCATGCCATCCCTGCTGTGCGCTCACAACCGTTTCCACCGCCGGAGTGGCCGAACCGAGAACCAGGGCAGCCCCATGGTGTTGTGCCCGCCACAGGGCAACGTCCCGCGCGTGATACTTCGGATTCTCTTCTTGTTTATAAGAGGATTCGTGTTCTTCGTCGATGATGATCAGCCCCACATTTTGGAATGGGGCAAAAATCGCCGAGCGGGCTCCTATTGCCACTTTAACCTTACCCAACCGGATTTTGCGCCATTCATCATAGCGTTCTCCGCCGGAAAGCCCGCTGTGCAACACGGCCACCAGATCGCCAAACCGGCTTTTAAAACGGTCGACCATCTGCGGTGTCAACGAGATTTCCGGAACCAGTACAATCGCTTCCCGCCCCTGCTGCATCACTTCGGCGATCGCCTGCAGGTAAATTTCCGTTTTTCCGCTCCCCGTCACCCCGTGAAGCAAAATGGAGCGGAAACAGCGTTCCCTGATCGGGGCCACGATCGACGCAAAGGCTTGATACTGCTCAGGCGTCAGCGGCAAAGGAGCGGTCCGCTCAAACTGGCGATGGGCAAAGGGATCGCGATACAACTCCCGTTCCTCCCATTCAAGAAATCCCGCCTCGACCAGCGTTTTTACGGTGGAACGGGCGACACCCAGTTCTGACAGCAAATCGGGCAACGCGATCTCTCGCGGCCTTTTTTCAAAAAAACGGAGCACTTCTTTTTGTCTGACCGCCCGGGCCGACAGGGAAGCAGCGGCGTTTGCCAATTCCTCCGGTTTTTTGGGCCGGACGAAGATCACTTTTTGCTTCGTGACACGATCGCCGACTCTCTCCTCCAAAACCACCCATTTCTCCTCGCTCAGTTGCCTCAGGAGAGAGGCATCCACTCCTGCAAAACGGAGAGCATCCTCCCATGCGCACTCCCCCTGCTCGCGCAGGTGAACCAATAATGACTTGGCAGAAAGGCTGAGCAGCGTTTCTTCTTTTCGTCCGGCCTCCGGGTGCAGACGGACGATTTTTTGGTAGGTTCCCTTCAGTACGGCAGGAATCATCGATTGGAGAGCGGTAATCGTACGGCACAAATACTCATTGGCCATAAAAAACCCGAGCTGCACCAGTTCCGGAGTGAGCGGGGGCGCAAAATCCATTACCTCCTGAATCGATTTCAGGCGTCCGGCAGCGGGCCGTTCTTTGATATTGACCACATAACCGATCCGTTTCTGCGGGCCAAACGGCACTTTTACCCGGCTGCCGATCTGCACCTCCGTAAAAAGTTCAGTCGGAATCCGGTAATCATAGGGACGGTCGGTGGCTTTGGCCGGTACATCGACAATCACTTCAGCAATCAAACCGGCATCAGTTCCCATGCAAGCGTTCTCCGATCAGCCGGATGATTTCCGCTGCCACTTCGGCCTTGCTCATCAGCGGCAACGACAGAACTTTTCCCTGCCGGTCATAAACCGTCACGATATTCGTTTCCGTTCCAAAGCCCGCTCCCGGTAAGGTCACATCATTCGCCACAATCAGGTCCATCCCCTTGCGCTCGAGCTTCTCTCTGGCATAATCCTCAACCCGCTGTGTTTCTGCGGCAAATCCCACGAATAGTTGATGCTCATTTTTTCTCTTTCCCACTTCGCTGGCGATATCTTCCGTTTTCGTCAGCGTGAGGGTCAGTTGATCCGCCGTTTTTTTCAGCTTTTGCCCATGTTCCTGCAACGGCCGGTAATCGGATACAGCGGCTGCTTTTATTATAATATCGGCTTGCGGCAAATAGTGTAAAACCGCTTCTCTCATTTCCAAAGCCCGCACGACGTCGATTCTTTTCACCCTCTCCGGTGTTTGCAGCGAAACCGGCCCGGCGATCAAGATGACTTCCGCCCCGGCCTTGGCGGCTGCTTCCGCCAGGGCAAATCCCATCTTGCCGGAAGAGTGATTGGAGATGTAGCGCACCGGGTCGATCGGTTCCTGCGTCGGTCCCGCCGTGATCAGCACCGTTTTTCCGGCGAGCGGTTTCCCTCCGGCAAAAAACGTTTCCACCCACGAGATGATTTCCTCAGGCTCTGCCATGCGTCCTTTTCCCACATAACCACAGGCCAGATGCCCTTGCCCCGGTTCAATGAAAAAGACGCCCCGCTCTCTCAGGGTCGCGAGATTTTTTTGCACGACCGGATTTTCGTACATATGTACGTTCATCGCCGGTGCAACCACGATCGGGGCTTGCGTGGCCAATAAGGTTGTCGACAGCATGTCATCCCCGAGTCCAAGGGCCATTTTGGCAATGATATTGGCCGTCGCCGGGGCAATGATAAACAAATCGGCGTGATCGGCCAGATCGATATGGTTCACCACTTCGGGATTATATTCATCAAAGGTGTCGACTGCCACATGATGCCGGGACAAGATCTGCATTGTAAGAGGGGTGATAAATTGAGTTGCCGACTTGGTCATAATCACTCTCACATCATATCCGCGTTGCGCAAGCCCGCTGGCGACAGAAGCGGCTTTAAAAGCAGCGATCCCACCTGTGACACCGAGCACGATCCGTTTTTCCTTCATGGCAATCCCCCTCTCCCTTCCTTCGTTCCCCCGGAAAAACTGTTCGCGCTATTCATTCGGGAGATATGACATTCCGGGGTTTCAGCGCAATCCGCTTCTTCTCACAAAAAGAACAACCTTTTAAACAGGTTGCCGTCAAAAACAAGCAAAACGATCAGGGGAACCGTTTCCTCTTTGCACGTTCCCCTGATCGGCATGCCTTTATCCTTTGTGCGGATGTTCCGGCACGAGGAGATCATCGGCGATCTCTTCCAAAGCCATCCCCACATATTTTTTCGAATGCGGCTTGATTTGGGGCTCCTGCCCGTCGAGCAGTTGGCGCGCCCGCTTTGCCGCCAAAACGACCAACGAATATTTGCTGTCCGCTTTTTTCATCAACAAATCAATGGATGGATAAAGCATTTTCCTTCCTCCCATCTATTCGCTTAAGATCAGGCGGTCTTTCCGGCAATGTTCGGCCGTGATGATCGCCCGGATTCGTTCACAGGCTTGCTCCACCTCATCATTGATCACCACGTAATCGTAGCGCTCGATCTGTTTCAGCTCATCGGTTGCGGCATCCAAGCGGTGAGCCAGAGAGGTTTCCGTTTCCGTGCCCCGGTTTAAAATGCGGCGCTTCAAATCTTCAAAGGAAGGAGGTACCAGAAAAATGAAAATGCCCTGGGGAAATTTCTCCCGCACCTGCATGGCTCCTTGTACCTCAATCTCCAGTAAAATGTCCTGTCCGGAAGCCAGCGTTTCCTCGACAAACCGCCGGGGAGTTCCGTAATAGTTTCCCACATATTGCGCCCATTCAATCAGTTCGTCGTTTTGAATCATCTTTTTAAACTCGGGTACGGTCTTGAAAAAATAGTTGACTCCGTCCACTTCCGATTCACGCGGCGGGCGGGTCGTAGCGGAAATGGAATAGGTCAGTTCCGGCATTTTTTTGCGAAGTGCCGAACAAACCGTTCCCTTTCCGACACCGGACGGGCCCGAAACCACGATCAACAGTCCTTCACGCAAATAATTCGCCTTCATAGAAAAGTCCTTTCCTATTCAACAATCTCTTCATGATGTTCTTTGCTGGCCAGCCGGTGAGCCACCGTCTCCGGCTGTACCGCTGACAGGATCACATGATCGCTGTCCGTGATGATGACCGCACGCGTTCTGCGGCCATATGTAGCATCGATCAAAACACCCCGTTCGCGCGCTTCCTGAATGATCCGCTTGATCGGGGCGGAATCCGGACTGACAATGGAGACAATCCGGTTGGCCGAAACAATATTGCCGAAACCAATATTAATTAATTTGATACCCAAGTTTGAGTACCTCCTCACCCAATTTGAGATCAATCGTATTTCGAAGCGGGAATGGAAAACATTCCCGGCTCTGAAAGTTGCGCTTCATAAGGTAAAAAATACCAAATTAAAGGAATGAAAGAAAAAAAACGCATTTCCAGCCTACTAGGCTATTTTAGATCGTTTTTCCGTCCGAATCAATGTTTTACTCAATGTTTTGCACTTGTTCTCTGATTTTTTCCAGAACACTCTTACAGTCCACAACCCGGGAGCTGATGCTTGGCAGGTTCGCCTTGGAACCGATGGTATTCACTTCGCGATTCATTTCCTGCACAAGAAAATCGAGGCGGCGCCCAACCGGTTCACTTTGGGAAAGAGCCTTTTCAAACTGGCTCATGTGGCTTTTCAGTCTCGTCAACTCTTCAGTGATGTCTGCTTTTTCCACCCAGATCGCCACTTCGGTAAGCAGGCGGTCCGGATCGGTTTCCAGATCCCCCAGCATCTCCTCCAGCCTTGTCTTCAACCGTTTTTTCACATGTTCGGCCACGATCGGCGTCTCCCGTTCGATTTCCTCCACTATTTTACTCAATGTTTGCAGGCGCCCGGTCAGATCTTGCCCCAAATGATTCCCTTCCTGCTCCCTCATTTGTCTCAGCTCCTTCAGCGCCCCGTCAACCGAAGAGAGAAACGCCGCACGGTACTTTTCCACATCCCATTTCACTTCATCGATCAGCCAAAGCTCCGGCTTTTGAAGCAAATCAGCCAGGGTCAGTTCTGCCCGGATGCCCCACTCCTGTTCGGCGATTTTGCCGGCCTGCAAAAAGCCGCGCAGCAAATTCCAGTCCAATTGCACGTTGCGCTCAGGCGGCCGGATTCCTTCAATCGTGATGAAGACATCAATTCTTCCCCGCCGTGCAACCTTTTGCACCTGTTTTCGCACGAGGTCTTCCAAACAGAGCCAACCCTGCGGAATGCGAATGACAATATCCAAAAAACGATGGTTGGTCGAACGGATTTCCGTGACGAAGCGGATGCCATTTTCCTCTGCTTCCCCGTGTCCATAACCCGTCATGCTCAACACCGTTACTCTGTTTTCCATGTCTTTAAACCCTTTCATCCAATTTGTTCTCTTTCCATCATAATCAAATGAAACGTTTTCGATCTACTGTTTATCCATCAGGAGGCAGAATTCAGACATTTCAATGAACAAAAAAAGCGGCTCCCCCGAAAGATTCAGGAGAGCCGCCATAGGTGATTGGCTCCATGACCTCTTATTTTTCTTGATTTAACAGCGAATGTTTGCGCGAATAGAGGAAATACACGATCAAGCCGATGCCGAGCCAAACGAGGAATGCCACCCAAGTGATCCATTTCAGCTGTGACATCAGGAACAAACAGGCAAGCACGGCCAGACCGGGCAAATAAGGAACACCCGGACAGCGGAATGCCCTTGGCAGATCGGGCTGCTTGTACCGCAGGACAATCACGCCGACGGAAACGAGGGCAAAAGCCGACAAGGTTCCGATGTTAACCAGTTCAGCCAACTTGTCCAGCGGGAGCAGTGCCCCGATAAAAGCGGCGATCGTCCCCAGGAGCCAGGTGCTGCTGTAAGGGGTTTTAAAACGCGGGTGAACCTGGGAAAAGACTTTCGGCAACAGTCCGTCTCTCGACATGGAGAAGAAAATCCGCGTCTGTCCGTAAAGCATAACCAGAATCACCGTCGTCATCCCCATAATGGCCCCGAGGTCAACAATGCCAGCCGCCCAGTTTTGATGAGCCACTTCGAGCGCGAGCGAAACCGGATGATCCATGTTCTGGTTAAATTGTTGATAATGAACGATCCCGGTCATAATGAGAGTGACGATGACATACAGCAATGTGCAAATTCCCAGCGAAAAGAGCAAGCCTTTCGGCAAATCTTTTTTGGGGTTGCGCGTTTCCTCTGCGGCCGCGGCCACCGCGTCAAATCCGACATAAGCAAAAAAGACGAGAGCCGCCGCCTGAAAGATTCCGCTGAAACCAAACGGAGCAAACGGAGACCAGTGAGCCGGTTTCACATAGCCGATTCCGACCGCGATAAAGAGCAAGACAACCAAGATTTTGATAATCACCATCAGGTTGTTCACTTTTTTCGATTCACGAATGCCGCGGGATAACAAAAACGTAATAATCATTACAATCAGAAACGCCGGCAGGTTAAAAATTCCTGATTTCCCCGGCACTCCCGGCGCTGCGGTCAATGCCTCCGGCAAGTTGATGCCGAATCCGGACAACAGCGATTGAAAGTAACCCGACCACCCGACGGAAACCGAACTGACCGCAAATAAATATTCGAGGACGAGATCCCATCCGATAATCCAGGCAATCAGCTCTCCAAGAGTGGCATAGCTGTACGTGTACACGGAACCGGATACAGGCACTAGCGAGGCAAGTTCCGCATAGGACAAAGCGGCCAATCCACAGGCAACTGCCGCAAGAATAAAGGAAATGACAAGTGCCGGCCCCGCTTTTACCGCACCGGTTCCGGTCAGAACAAAAATACCGGTACCGATGATGGCTCCAATCCCCAGCAAGGTCAGATCCCAAGCGGTCAAATCCCGTTTCAGCTTGCTCTTTCCCTGTGCCATGTCCAACATCGACTTGACATTTTTTTTACGAAATAAATTCATCTTCCTCAGCTTCCCCCAACCAAAATTATTTTTAGCAAAATAAGCCAATCTGAATCGGCATTTGCTAATCAATTGAAAAAATTCAGTCTGATACAAGGGACGACCCCTAGGAGCAGCATCGACAGACAGCCTCTCTGCTTTTGCTAAAAATCACCCAGTGTCGATTAGAAAGTTTAGAAAATTAAGCCACGCTATAGGAATTTATTAAAAAAATCTATATCAATATTAAAAAAAATAAACAGATTTTTCAACAATATATTTTTGGAAATATTTCCCTGTGATTCCAGGCGATTAAATATGGAAAAATATGTCCAAGGCCGGCTCTGTATGCCTTCTTTTGATTCCCTCTTATTTTTTTCAACAGAGATGATTTCCATTCACTTCTCCCGCAGAGTATTGTTTAACCAAATACTGGATCCGGCAAAGGATGATTAAAATCGGGCAGACTTTGTCTCTGCTGCAAAACAAAAATTCCAAACAGTGGAAAATCGCGGATCTGATTGAAGTTTGACCGCAAGAAGTCTCTCCCTTCCCGGAGATCGGGGGATGAAGCCTGTGGGTTTTCACCGGAGCCCGGCACTCAAAAACTTCCCCCTACACACCTGTCTTCTCCCCAGTATATGGAAAATAAAAAACACGCCCTCCGCAAGAGAGCGTGTTCTCTGAAACATTTTATGTCCCGGGGCACTGCCCTGAAGAAGGCTTGGGCAAATCGCAGGGAAAGCCCGCCTCGATGTAAAGCAAGACTAACCGCACAGCTTTTCCATTTGCTTGTGGTCCAGCTTTTTGACCACTGCCGTCACCAGCCGCACGGCCTGTTCAAAGTCTGTTCTCGACATCAGCGCATTATGGCTGTGAATATACCGCGTCGGAAATCCGAGAGCAACTGTCGGGCAGCCGCCCCCGTTTAGATGGAAACGGCCTCCATCGGTTCCTCCTCTGAGAAGCGCATCATATTGCAAGGGAATCTCCAGCTCTTCCGCAGTCTCAATGATCAAATTTCGCAATCCGCCGTGCCCGATCATGGTAAAATCCATCAAGTATATAAGGGGGCCTTTGCCGAGAGCCGCTTCACCCGGGTACGATTCAAAACCAGGTGTATCATAAGCAATGCCGACATCCAGGGCAAAAGCGATGTCCGGTTTGATCAGGTGGGCAAGCGTGGAAGCTCCCCTCATTCCCACTTCCTCCTGTACCGTCGCTCCTGCGAAGACAACATTGGGATGATCCTCATCCTGAAGGTTTTTCAGCACTTCGACAGCCATGGCACAGCCAGCCCGGTTGTCCAGTGCCTTTCCACCCCATAACTCACCGTTTTTCAAAGTAAAAAAGTCAGAAACGGGAACAACCGGATCTCCCGGGCGGATTCCCATTTCCTCCACTTCTTCCCGGCTGCCGGCTCCCACATCGATAAACATATCCTTTAAATCGAGCACTTTTCTTCTCTCTTCCGGTGTCAAAACATGCGGCGCCTTTGAACCGACCACGCCAATGTAGTCTCCGCGGCGCGATTGAACCGTAACACGGTGGGCCAACACGTTGTGCGGCCACCATCCACCCAGTGGCTGAAAACGCAGAAATCCGCGCTCAGTGATCCGGGTGACCATAAATCCAACCTCATCCAGATGCCCGGCCAATAAAACGCGGGGGCCTTTGGAATCCCCTGTTTTTTTTCCGACGACACCGCCGAGCCGATCCTTGAGAATTTCTTCTGAAAGCGGTTTCAAATATTGCTCCATCTTTTGCCGGACCGTTCCTTCAAATCCGGCCACTCCGTTGGCTTCCGTCAGTTCCTTCATCATCAGCGTTAAACGATCCATTTTGTTCCTCCTCGGTTTCGACTTGTTTGTTTTGCCAATTGGATCGCTTTCCGAAAATAAAAATCAAGATTATGTAAAAAAAAGAAAAAAAACTCGTTTAAACGCAATTTACCCAAAACTAAAAAGCGATCAGTCTCATTATTATGACATGAATCAATTATTTTATCAATCTTTCCTCTTTTGGGAATGGTCTGTCGGCGTGAAGGGGAGCCTCTTGCCATTGAGGCTCTTTTTAATCCGTTTCCGCTGCCCCGGCAGGAGCAAAAATCTTTTTGAGCACGAGAGTAAACGCTCCGATCAGCGTCGCCTTTTTGCCCAGCTCCGACACCACAATGGAAACTTGTTCTGCCGGCCGCTCCAGAGCACGCGACCTTACCGTTTCCAAAAGAGGATCGATGATAAATCTCCCGGCGCGCGTTACACCCCCGTGAAGGATGATTCGTGAAGGGTTGAAGGTGTTGATGAGGTTGGCCAAACCCACCCCCAAAAATCTTCCCGTATCCGCCAGCACGTCAATCGCCAGCAAATCCCCGTCGAGAGCTGCTTCATAAATGGCTTCACCCGTCAGCCCGTCAGCATTTCCCTCAAGCTTTTCGCACAGTATGCTTTTTCGCCCCCGCTCGATCTCCCTTTTCGCCCGTTCCACCATCGCCGGTCCTGATGCCAATGCTTCAAGGCAGCCGTAATTCCCGCAACTGCACTTGGGACCATCGATGTCGATCGTGGTATGGCCGATCTCCCCGGCAGAATAGGAATCCCCCTGATAAAGTTCGTGATCCAGGATAATCCCCGCTCCGATTCCCGAACTGATATTCACCGTGATAAAATTGGCCAGGTCGCGCCCCTGTCCAAACCAGCTCTCCGCCAACGCCAAAGAGCGTACATCGTTTTCCATTTCCACCAGCACGTTCAACTCGGTTTCCAGATATTTTTTGACCGGAACGCGTTTCAGATGAAGATGGGGGGCATAAATCGACTCCCCTTGCAGCGGATCAACCAAGCCATGCATGCCGATACCGATTCCGAGCGCTTGCTGCCCCTCGCGCCGGACAAACGCCAATGCCTTTTCCGACAAACGTTTCAATTCCAGCAAAAAAGCCGTCTCATCCGGGTTGTCCGGCAAAAAACAGGAGCACTCATAGACGATCTTGCCATCCAGGTTGGCCACGGCCGCATCCAGTTTTTTCGCCCGAGCATAAATGCCGATGACGTAAAACCCGGATGAATTGATCTTTAGCATGATCGGTTTGCGCCCGCCGGTTGAAATGCCCAGATTGCTTTCCACAATCAACCGGTCCTGCAATAATTCACTGACGATATTGGTTACGGTCGGCGGGGTTAATCTGGTCATTTTCGCAATTTCGGCACGGGAAATCGGGCCGTGGAGACGAATAATGTTTAAAATGGTTGATTTATTCAGCGATTTCATCCAGCGAAAACTGCCTGTTTGCATCCCGTCCCCCCCTTTCCTTTCCGTCTGACCTGCTTCTTTTGCCTCTCCTATTATAATACAGGACGTTTTTTGGAAATCACATCAATACTGCTTTTATATTTAAATTAATTAATTTTGTTTTCCATTTCATCTTAACCGTTGGGCTGCCCTTTTGTAAATATTTAACTATGAAGTGTGAACTGACCCAATATCAAAAGATTGCAGCCAGTGGTTCTTCCATAATCGAGGGAATGAATGGGTTCAAAAAATAAAACCGGCTGCCCCTCAGCGTCAGGAATGCCGGCCGGTTTGTGAAAAAATATCTGATCGTACGTTTTACCCGAAATGATATGGTGGTCCCTTCCGGGATGAAAGAGAAAGTATCATGCATTTGCCGAGAATTGCCAAATTGTGCGATGATGGGTGCTATTTTTGCAGCGGCCTTTGTGACGGAAGCAGCCGGCAACAAAGAATGGCCCCCATCCCTAAATCGGCTGATCAAGCCAACTCCCTTTCTAGCTAAAATTCACGTTTGTTATAGATCACACAAGAAAGGAAACAGGAGAGACATCCCAAGAGCAGAACCAGCAACAATCCCTCCGTTTCCAGCATCCAGGCGGGTTGTCCCCTGAAAAAGTCAATCGCTTTTTTGAGAATGCTTTGCGGAATCACCCGTTCAAGGCTGCCGATAATCACCGGGATGAAGAAGACAGAGAAAAAGATGGCAACATTGAATACCCTCGATTTTTGATATCCCCATTTAAAATAGAGGGGAAGGTAGAGTATGCTGGTCAGCCAAAAACTGATTGCTCCCATCAGCATACTTTGCTGTGCTGACATCATTAACGGTTGGAAAAGGCCGGGATGTACTGCCTGACTGACCCCTCCGATGAGGAGGGAAAGAAAGGTGCCGATCAGGACAAACATGAACAGGCTGAGGTAGCGGGCCATCACAATCCGGCTTCTTTTTATGGGCAGACTGTTAAAAAGGATGTCGCTGTTATTTTTGTCATCATAGGAAATGGCTGAACTGAAAAGGGCATAGGAAATGACAAATATTTCCATCGCATAGAAAAACGTTGTTTGCGTTGAATTGGCAAAGACAAAAATAATCAGCAACGCTGTGCACAGGAGAAGAAAAAGCCAATTCCTTGTGGTTAAAATCAAGTCCTTTAACAGAAGATTACGCATACTGTTCACCTCTTGCCATATGCACCATGATTTGTTCCAAACTGGGCTTCTCCATGATAACCTGGCCCTTAAACCGGTCGTTGACCGCTGCAACATCCGCCGTCAGCGCCTCAAAGCCAAACTGGTTGTTGATAACCCCCGTCAAGAGCCCCTCTTCCTGCAACGGCTCCAAAAGATCAGGTCCGCCTTTGACGATGCGGTAGGTATCCAGCAAGTCATCCTTGCTCTCACTGAAAATCAGATTTCCGTTATGGATGAACGTGATATAATCAGCGACCCGTTCCAGATCAGAAGTGATATGGGAAGAGAAGAAGATCGCTTTCTCCTCATCCTGAATGATCTCCAGCAACAAATCGAGCAATTCGCTGCGAAAAATCGGGTCAAGCCCTGAAGTCGGTTCATCCATGATGATCAGTCTGGCATGGTGGGACAAGGCCACGGCCAGGGAAAATTTCATTTTCATCCCCTTGGAAAACTCTTTGATCTTTTTTCGCACCGGCAGGTTAAACCGGTCGATATACTGCGAAAACAAGGAATTATCCCAATCTTCGTAAAATCCGGCAATCACTTTCTTCATTTCCCCGATCGTAAACTCGTCATAAAAATGGTTCTGGTCATAAACAAATCCGATCTGCTGTTTGATTGCCTGCATTTCTTTAGCCTGATCTTTGCCAAAAATGCGGATGGAACCCCCGTTCGGCCGGATCAAGCCGAGAATCGCTTTGATGGTGGTGCTTTTGCCGGAACCGTTTGGGCCGATCAAACCCATGATATAGCCCGGTTCCAGCTGAAACGACAAAGGGCCCAGGGAAAATCCCTTATATTCTTTACGCAAATCCTTTACATCCAAGATGTAACTCATGGTGCTTCCTCCCGAAAGATAGTTTCGACCAGGGCCGTCACTTCCTGCAGGGATAACCCGATTTCCTTCGCTTCTCTGATGGCGGGGCCCAACTTTTCTTTCAGTTCTTCCACTCTCTTTTCATGCAGGAAAAACTGGTCATGGGCCGTGACAAAGGTTCCCTTTCCCGCAACGGTCCGAATAAGCGCTTCTTTTTCCAATTCTTCATACGCTCGTTTGGTTGTGATGACACTCACTTTCAGTTCTTTGGCCAATTTGCGGATCGAGGGCAGGGCATCGCCGCTCTGCAAAATCCCGTTGAAAATCTGATGTTTGATTTGCACCGCGATCTGGGCATAAATCGGTTGGTCTCCGGTTTGCGAAATGATGATTTTCATCTTCAACCCATCCAAGTGTATATATCGTATATGTACAGTATAAACAGATTGACCGGCCAATGCAAGCAACAATAAAAATATTCACGTTGAAGTTTTAAAATCGAGTGGAAACAGAGCACGACTGACCGACCATAAGAACGCAGATCTCCCGCTTTTTGGCGAGGCAATCCAATTGAATAAAAAAAACCATGCCCGGTTGGACATGGCTCACTTGTTAAGTCTAAAAACCCATATAGAATTCCGTCAGGGATCCCGGTGCTTCTCTTGGCCCGGCCCGTCGTGGAACAAGCCGCCGCAGAAAAGCACCAATCCCCTTCTGCAAAAGGTTGTGGACATCACTTCATGCCCGGTTGGACATGAATTCTCATTCGCTTTACTTGTTCAGGCGTTTCAGCAGTTCATCCCGCTGCGCTTCAAATCCCGGTTTCCCGAGCAGGGCGAACATGTTTTTCTTATACGCCTCAACCCCCGGCTGATCAAAGGGATTTACCCCCAATAAATACCCGCTGATGCCGCAAGCCTTCTCAAAGAAATAGACGAGCGCCCCAAAGGTGTACGGACTGATTTCCTCCACTTTGACCGCCAGGTTGGGAACTCCGCCATCCGCATGGGCCAGCATGGTTCCTTCAAAGGCCTTGCTGTTCACGAAATCAAGATCTTTCCCGGCCAAATAGTTCAGGCCGTCCAAATCGCTCTCATCCTTTGGCAGGAGCAACGACTCGCGCGATTTTCCGACAAAGACGACGGTTTCAAAGATGTTGCGCAGCCCCTCCTGGATGTATTGACCCATGGAGTGCAGATCGGTCGTAAAGTTGACGGACGCCGGGAAAATCCCTTTCTGGTCCTTCCCTTCACTTTCACCAAACAGCTGTTTCCACCACTCACTGAAATACTGCAGCGCCGGGTCGTAGTTAACCAGGATCTCCGTCGTTTTTCCTTTGCGGTATAAAATGTTGCGCACAGCTGCATATTGATAGCTCGGGTTTGCTTCGAGATCCAGTGTTTGGTATGCTTCCACCCCTGCTTGCGCACCGGCCATCATTTCATCGATATCGATCCCGGCGACAGCAATCGGCAGAAGTCCGACCGCTGTCAAAACAGAGTACCGGCCGCCCACATCATCGGGAATCACAAACGTTTCGTATCCCTCTTCATCGGCCAACTTCTTCAAGGCTCCTTTGGCCTTGTCCGTTGTGGCATAAATACGGCGGCGCGCCTCTTCTTTTCCGTAGCGCTTCTCCATATATTCACGGATAATGCGGAAGGCGATGGCCGGTTCGGTCGTCGTTCCCGACTTGGAAATCACATTCACACTTACCTCTTTGCCTTCCAAATGTTCGAGAAGGTGAGCCAAATAAGTGGAAGAAATATGGTTTCCGGCAAAATAAATTTGCGGTGTGCGACGTTTATCTTTCGGCAATTCGTTATAGAAGGTATGAGAAAGCATTTCAATCGCGGCACGCGCACCCAGATAGGAACCGCCGATTCCGATTACGACCAGCGCGTCCGAATCAGACTGAATTTTGGCGGCTGCTTTTTTAATCCGGGCATATTCTTCCTTGTCGTATTGAAAAGGAAGATTTACCCAACCGAGAAAGTCCGATCCGGCGCCTGTCCCGTTATGTAGCAAATCGTGGGCCATCCGGATGGCTGGCTGCATTTGCATCAGTTCATGCTCGTTCATAAAGACAGTGGCACTGGAATAATCAAACTGAATTTTATTCATGTTAACCTCCGGATAATTTTTTTCTCAAAATCACTCCCATTTTAACTTAACCAAAATCCATTTTCAAAAAACAGCACAAGTCATAAAAACGCTTTCATTTCTAAAAAATGGACGATCCCCCTGCAAAATGGACAATCTCCCCGCTTGCCGGGGATATACCCATAGAATTGATTCTTCAGTCGTCCCTGTTCTGATCAAACCGACTTTTTCCCATACGCGAATGGATGAAAGATTCCATTTCCGGCTTTCACGCCCTCCCCGCTTTGACACCCATTTTCAACTTCATTACAATGATAGAAATTGCATTCCATTGCGCAATAAGCAATAAATTTTCCATTATTCCAACCCATTCTCGGCCGCCCCCCTGAGTAAACCGAAATCAAAAAGGAGAGGCAGCAAATGAAGAAAAAGTGGACAAAGATCATGGGATTTTTGCTCATCCTCACCGTCTTTCTCACCGGATGCATCGATGCCGATCTGCATGTCACGATCAACCGGGACGGGTCGGGCCAATATGAACTTAAAGTGTTAACCAACCCCCTGATCCTCCCGCAATTCAATGACTTGAAAAACCGCCTGGCGAATCGCGGCTACCAGATCCGTCCCTTGGACGAAGGCGATAAACAGGGATGGGTTGCCGTCAAAGAGGTGGACAGCGTCATCGATGATCCGCCGGGAAAAGAGCTGAAAGAGCAGGCCAATTCCGCTTTTCACTTCTTCGGCAAGCAAAGCGCTTCGCTCCCGCAGGATCAACATCCGCTGACCGCCGGGACGTTCCCAACGGTAAGAGGGCCGGGAAAAGATTTTGAAATAAAAAACGGTTTGTTCACCACTACACTGGTGTACAACACCCATGTCGACCTGACCCATTTAAAACAGGATGGCGCCTACGGACTCGATCAATTGTTTTTTAATCAGATGAATCTGCGCTTTATCCTGACTCTCCCGGTTAAGGCGGACCAAAGCAACGCCACGCAGGTTAGTCCGGATGGGAAAACGCTCACTTGGAAAATCCATCCCGGAGAAGACAACCCGATCTATATGTCGGTTAAAATCCCCAACCCGATCACTTGGGGTATTCTGATTCTCCTGATCGTGCTGCTCCTGATCATTGCCCTGGCCGTTTGGTTGCGACGCCGCAATCGAAACCGCCAAGGCCCGCCGGGAAACGGCCTTGCAACTGTCCCAACCTCTCCCCCGGAGGATGAAGCGGATTCACCCGATTCGTTCCGCTGGGGATGAAGAAAAAGCCAGAATCCATCATTTGCTTTGGATTCTGGCTTCATTCCTTTTAAGCCGGCAACCAAACTCCGTCATAGACGAAAGCAGCAGGCCCGCTCATATAAACCCGGTTATCCGCTTCGCTCCACTCGATCTCCAGATCGCCTCCAAGCAGATGAATCACCGCCCGGCGCGCCAATTTTCCGAGAAGAACACCGGCGACCAGCGTTGCACATGCTCCCGAACCGCAAGCCATTGTTTGTCCGACCCCGCGTTCCCAGACCCGCATGGTCACCTCGGACGGGGAATGAAAAGTGACGAATTCCACATTGGATTTATTGGGAAACAGCCGGTGCGTTTCCAGGATCGGCCCCCATTTTTCCACAGGAAACCGGGAAGCATCGTCTACCTCGATGACAGCATGCGGGTTCCCCATCGACACGCCGGTAAAGTAAAACTGTGCACCTCCGGCCTCGACCGGTTGGTTGATCACCCGCCGGCCGGTTGCAACGACCGGGATTCGCGAAGGCTCCAAAACCGGCTCTCCCATATCGACACGAATCTTCTCCGCTTTTCCCAGGCTTCCGTCCACCCATACCGTCTGCAAACCCACCTTCGTTTCCAGCGTAAACTCGTCTTTTAATGCCGAAAGGCGTTCGTAGCAGTATTTGGCGACACAGCGCATGGCATTGCCGCATTGTTCCGTCAACGAGCCATCGGCATTGAAAATGCGCATCGCTGCATCGGCGTTCTCCGACGGGTACACCACCACCAGTCCGTCTGCTCCGATCCCGGTGTGGCGGTGGCACATTTGTACCGCCAGACGGGAAAATTCCTCCAGATTCGGCGTGTGGTTTTGATACACAATAATAAAATCATTTCTAAGACCGTGCATTTTTGTGAATTTCATGGTCTCTCTCCTTCTGTCTTAACTGTTGGCGATTCGCTTGAGATGCCAGTTGCGCGGTCTCATGACATCGAACAAACCGGCGACGATGACGGGAAGTGTGGATGTTACCGTCACCAGAATCCATTCCCTCAGCCCCAACGGTACTGTATGGAAGACCGGTCCCAGGGGCCGATAGTAGATAACTGCCAGCAGCAAGGCGACAGATGAAAGAACCGCCAGCACCAGCGCCGGATTGTCAAACGGATTTCGCTGAAAAATCGTGCCCTGTGAGCGGCAATCGAAAACATAGATCAGCTGGGACAGAACGAGCGTGGCAAAGGCGACGGTTTGCGCCTTGACCAGATCATCGGGGAACTCGGCATAAGTAACCCAGAATGCCGCCAGTGAGCAAAAGCCGATCAGCAACCCCCTGGTGACAATCTTCCATCCAACCCCCCGTGCAAACACACTCTCCCTGCTGTTTCGCGGTGCCCGTTCCATGGTATTGTCTTCCGCGGGGTCGACTCCCAGGGCCATTGCCGGCAGTCCGTCTGTCACGAGATTAACCCATAAAATCTGGATCGGAACCAGAGGCAACGGAAAACCGAACAACATCGCCAGGAACATAATCAAAATTTCCCCGACATTGCTGGCCAGCAAATAGCTGATGAATTTGCGAATATTATCGTAAATATTCCTTCCTTCTTCAACAGCCGAGACGATGGTGGCAAAATTGTCATCCGCAAGGATCAGGGAAGAGGCCTCTTTTGACACATCCGTTCCCGTCACGCCCATGGCAATCCCGATATCCGCCGCTTTGATGGCGGGCGCATCATTTACTCCATCGCCCGTCATCGCCACGACATGTCCGTGTTTTTGCAGCGCCTTGACGATGCGCAGCTTATGCTCGGGCGATACGCGCGCGTAAACATCCACCTCATTTGCCACACGCAAAAACTCTTCATCGCTCATATTGTAAAGATCTTGTCCGCTCAGTGTCAAACCTTCGGGCCGCTTGATGCCCAGTTCGCTGGCAATGGCCACCGCTGTCGTCTGATGGTCTCCGGTTATCATCACCGTTTTGATCCCCGCCCGACGGCAAACCTCAATCGCTTCTTTGACCTCTTCCCGCGGCGGGTCGATCATGCCAGCCAAACCGACGAAAACGAGATTCTGTTCTATCTGCCAATCTTTATTGAGATTGGTGGTCTGCGGAACTTCGCGGTATGCAAATGCCAGATTCCGCAAGGCCATCGCCGCCAATTGTTCATTCATTTTGAGAATGGTTTGCTTATGCTCCCGCGTAAGTGGCACCACTTTTCCCTTCGAATAAATATGAGTACATCGTCCGATCAAAATCTCGGGAGCGCCTTTGGCATAGAGACGCTGCTTCCCATTTTTGTTTCTCACCAAAACAGACATCATTTTCCGTTCAGAGTCAAAGGGGTACTCTTTGACCCGCACCCATTCTTTTTTCAGCGTTTCACCAGTAATGCCCGCTTTGCCCGCAGTTACGATGAGCGCTCCGTCAGTGGGATCACCGTCAATTTTCCAAACCGTCCGCTTTTTGATTACCCCTGCCCCCTTTTCCTTAATCAGGGAGGCGTTGTTGCAGAGGGCGGAAATCTCCAGTAACTGTTTTAAAGCAGGCTCTTTGGCCGCATCGATCTCTTGTTTTCCCAACTTGAATTTACCAACAGGTTCATAGCCGCTTCCGGTCACCTGAATCAATTTTTGATCGGTCCAAATATGGGTGACGAACATTTTATTTTGCGTCAGCGTACCGGTTTTATCCGAACAAATCACAGTCGCACACCCCAGCGTCTCGACAGACGGGAGTTTGCGCACAATGGCCCGGCGTTTGATCATGCGCTGCACCCCGAGAGCCAGGGCAATCGTGACAATCGCCGGCAATCCTTCGGGAATGGCGGCAACTGCCAGCGAAACTCCGGCCAGAAACATCCTATATGCATCTTGGCCGTGCAAAATCCCGGTAACCACGACAAGCGCCGTCAACAGCAGCGCCACGATGATCAAAATCTTCCCCAGTTGCTCCAGCCGCCGTTTTAACGGGGTGTCCATTGTCTCCGTCGTTTCGATCAGATGGGCAATCCGTCCCATTTCCGTCTCCATGCCCGTATGTACCACAATACCCGTTCCGTTTCCCCGGACAACCATCGTTCCCATATAGCCCATGTTTTTCCGGTCTCCCAGGGAAACATCGGCATGGGGGAGAGGGGCGCTGTTTTTCTCCACGGGAACCGATTCCCCGGTGAGCGCCGACTCTTCAATATAAAGGCTTTCCGCTTTGATCAGACGAAGATCAGCCGGAATCCGGTCCCCGCTTTCCAGCGCCACCACATCGCCCGGAACCAGCAGGGAAGCATCGATGCGGGTCCATTTTCCCTGCCTGAGCACCTTGGCTGTCGGCGCGGATAATTTTTTCAAGGCGGACAGTGATTTCTCCGCACGCACTTCCTGTATGAATCCGAGAAAAGCGTTTAACAGTACAATGGCGATGATCGCGATCGCATCCGTATATTCTCCGAGCAAACCGGAAATCAGTGTCGCCACCAGAAGGACCAGTACCATAAAGTCCTTGAACTGGTCGATGAACAGTCCGAACAGCGAGCTTTTCTCCCCTTCCGCCAACCGGTTGTAACCCGCCCGCTTGAGCCGTTCCTTCGCTTCATCCCCGTTCAGGCCAACAGAGGGATTCACCCCAAAATAAGCTGCAACCCGTTCTGGATCCCAATCAATCCATCGTGCTTGTTCCGCCAACTTTCTTCCTCCTTTGTCCCATCTGTCTATTTTCCAATCTATTCAGACGAGCTTTCAAACATGCCTTGCACAGCGATTCAGTCCCGGTGCATAAAAAAAAGCAGTTCAAGAAGACTAAAGGATAAAATTATGAAAAACAGGTGAGACAAATGAAACGTATTCTTTTATTATTTACTGTCCTAACCCTTATTTTCACAGGATGCTCGGCCCCGACTAAAAAGGAAAGCGGGGGAAAACGCCCCCAGGCGACCGCATATCGGACGAATCATACAGAACCGATGAACACCCGTGGCAGAACGGTCCCTGTCAAACCCCGGGAAAAAACAAAACCGCCGGCGGCCAAACCCCATATTGATACCATCGGTTTTTTGGAAGTCGACAATCCCAAAACAGCGGTGGCAGCAGTCAACCAAGCGGCACCCAATCTGACTTATGTCAGCTTTTTCAGCTACCGCGTCCGGTCGGACGGAAGTCTGATTCCTCTCAATGATACGGCTCCGTTAATAACCACGCGCAAAAACGGAGCCGTTCCGATGCTGGTCATTACCAATTTTGCCAACGGCAATTTTCAGTCGGACATTGCCCACCGGATCTTCACAAACAAAGCAGCTTCACGAAAATTGATCGCCAATGTGATCCGCGTGATGAAACAAAAAGGATATCGGGCACTCAACGTCGATTTTGAACATCTTCACCCTCAGGACCGCCATTTGTACAACAGTTTTCTGACCACCCTGGTTCCATTGGCGAAACGGGAAGGATTTATCGTTTCCACTGCACTTGCCCCCAAGCAGAGCGACCATGATCGCGGACCTTGGCACGGGGCGCACGACTATGCTTTTCACGGAAAAATCGCCGATTTTGTCATTCTGATGACCTACGAATGGGGCTGGACCGGCGGGCCTCCGATGGCGGTATCCCCCGTACCGCAAATTCGCAAAGTGATTGAATATGCCATAACCAAAATCCCCGCCCGAAAAATTATCATGGGCGCTCCGTTGTACGGGTACGATTGGACCCTTCCCTATAAAAAAGGCGGCCCTCCGGCCAAACGGATATCCCCGAAAGAAGCGGATACCCTCGCCCATCAAAAGGGAATCAAAGTCCGGTACAGCAAACGGGATGAAGCTCCTTGGTTCCGTTACACGGACAGAGCCGGCAAACGGCATGAAGTTTGGTTTGAAGATGCACAAAGCATACAAGCCAAGTTCAATCTGGTGAAGCAGTACGGACTGCACGGGATCAGTTACTGGGTATTGGGCGAAAGCTTTCCCGAAAACTGGACCATGCTGCGGGATAATTTCCATATCAACAAATTTTGATGCCAACGAATCGAACCCGAGTTTCTGCGAAACAAAACCCGGGTTCGTTTTTTTACACTTTGTAGTAAAATGAATAGAGCCATCTTCGTGTCATGCAGGGCAGCACCGCCTGGCTTGCAACACGTTTTCACAGAAGACTCTTTCAGAGAAAAGGATGAATCCTGATGTCGTTTGACGGAATTGTTACCCGCGCTGTTGTTCATGAGTTAAACCAGGTATTAAGCGGCGGGCGCATCACGAAAATTTACCAGCCGGCTGACCTGGAACTCATCTTGCATATACGTTCCCAAGGAAAAAATCATCAGTTGCTGCTATCGGCTCATCCTGCTTTTGCCCGTGTTCAGCTCACAAAGGCAAAAGCAGATAACCCTTCGGAACCTCCGATGTTTTGCATGCTCCTGCGCAAACACGCCGAGGGGGGAATTATTGAATCGATTCATCAGGTTGGAATGGAGCGCATCATTCAAATCGATTTTCGCACCCGCGACGAACTTGGAGATGTGGTAAAACGGCGCCTGGTGATGGAAATCATGGGGCGCCACAGCAACATTATTTTGCTCGACCCGGAGAAAAATGTCGTTTTTGACGGGATCCGCCGCGTCAGTCACGCCATCAGCAAGTATCGGCAGATCTATCCCGGTGTCCCTTATCTCGAGCCGCCGTCACAAGGAAAGCGAAATCCGCTGACGGCAGATAAAAATACATTTATCTCAGGCTTTGATTACAACGGCGGGCGGCTGGACAAACAGATCGTCGCGCGTTTCACCGGAATCAGCCCCCTTCTGGCAAAAGAAATCGTGGAGCAGACCGGCCCCGGCAGCCGGGATCAACTTTGGGAAACGTTCAGCTCCTATATGGAACGCGCCAGGGAGCACGATTTTCGCCCTGTCATCATAAAGGCAAAGCAAAAAAGTCATTTTTATGTGTGGCCGCTTTCTCACCTTGACGGCGAGATCCAATCCTTCCCCTCGATCAGCGAATGCCTGGAACACTTTTATTACGGAAAAGCCCAGCGAGACCGCATCCGCCAGCAAACCCATGATTTGATGCGCAAATTAAAAAATGAAATCGAGAAAAACACCAAGAAAATCGAGATTTTGCAAAATGAGATCAATCAGGCGGACAAAGCGGATCAATACCGGATGTTCGGCGAATTGGTCACCGCCTCGCTTTATCAGATTAAACGCGGCGATACCGAAGTCAAAACGATCAACTACTTCGATCCGGAAACACCCGAGGTGACGATTCCCCTCGATCCGACTTTATCTCCCCCGGAAAACGCGCAGCGCTACTTCAAGAAGTACAATAAATTAAAAGCGGCCAAAAAATGGAACACAGAGCAAATTGAAAAAGCAAAAGAAGAAAACCTCTATTTGGAATCGGTGCTTGTCCAGCTGGAAAACTGCAGTTTGCGTGAAGTGGAGCAGATCAGGGATGAACTGGCTGAGCAGGGCTGGTTGAAAAGGCAGTCAAACAAGCGGGAGCGAAAGCGCAAGGATGTCCCTGCCCCGTTGAAGGTAATAAGCGGGGATGGAACCGTGATTCTGGTCGGAAAAAACAACAAACAAAACGATTATCTGACCCACCAGCTCGCCTCCTCGACAGACACCTGGCTTCATACCAAAGAGATTCCCGGTTCTCATGTGGTGATCCGCTCCAAACAGGTAACCGATCAAACGCTTCTCGAAGCAGCGATGCTGGCCGCTTATTTCAGCAAAGGGCGGGAGTCGAGCCGGGTTCCTGTCGACTATACCCTGATCAAGCATGTGAAAAAACCATCCGGTGCCCGTCCGGGTTTTGTCACGTATGAGAATCAAAAAACGCTTTATGTCACGCCTGAAGAAGAACAGATTAAAAAAATCCTCGAACGCCAGCCAGAATAAAAATCCCCTTCCCTCTGCCCCCTGCTTCCAGCCCGAAGCGGGGGCTTTTTGCTGCCCAAAAAAAGATCATCACGACTGTTGTCTATTGTATTTAAAATGTTTTATATTAAAATCATTTTGTTTTCTTTTGCTAACAAGAGGTTAAGCAGGAATGAAGTTCCATGTCGCCGAATTATAAATGTCAAGAGAGGAGGAAACGTCATGTTGGGGTTGGACGAAGTACGAAACGAATTGTTGAATGAGATCGATTTGATCAGTGATGAGGATGCAAACCGCAAACCGTTTGAGGATGGATGGTCCATCGCGCAGGTAATCGAACACATCCATCTGGTGGAACGGGCGATCGCATCCCAGTTAAAGCACGGATTATTTGAAGAAAGCGAAACCCCTTTCCCCACAAAGCCGCTTGATCCGTTACTGGATCGGACCAAAAAAGTGAAGGTCTTCTTATCCCACCTGGAACCAAAAGAAGAATTTCAAACACTCGATTCCCTGAAAAAAAAACTGGGCAAATCGCGGGAGCAACTACGGGAGGCATACGAACAGCTGGACCCTCATGCGCTGACGCACAAAGCCGCCGTCTACCCCCCTTTGGGCCTTCTTCCCCTGTCCCAATGGATCGAGGTGGCGGCCGCTCATGAGAAAAGGCATATTAAACAGATAAGAGAAATTAAAAAAACATTGTTTAAACGGGAAAATTAAAGCCTGATCTTATCTGTCCTCATGATGGTCCCGGTTTGAACCCGGGCTCTTCTTTTTCCAAAAAATAAGCGATGCGGCTCAGCACCATCCGGCATCGCAATTTTCCGTATAGTGATCCTTCAGTTTGGTATTTTTTTCACTGGCCAGAATGAGATTATTTTTCATATCATAACCATCATTCATTTGAATCTCTTTGGTTCCGAGATCCATTGATCCGATGGGCTCATGGTTGTGGTAAAAAACCAATCTGCCTCCTTCAAACTTCGCTGACACTTTCTCTGTAATATCCTTCATTCCCATCAAACAAAATCCCCCTCATTCATCAAAATCAGCCAGGGGCCAATGTATGGCCATCTGACACCCTTAGAATATGTTTTTTTCCATGGGAGCATACGGCTTTCACACAACCCCTGTTCACTGACGAAAGCGAAACGGCGGGATTCAACTTTTTTGCAAATACCGCTTATCCTTCAGAAAAAATCTCCAAAAAACAAGGAATCCGGGCAACAGGAGAGCGAGACCGACTGCAAAGACTTTCAACAGCGAATAAAACGTGTCAATATTGGTAAACGCTTCATTGACGGTCATGAACGGGTAAACGATATACGGAAGATGTGCGACGCCGTAAGCGAAAGTGGCCAATGCATATTGGATGGCCACAAACACCACTGCCACCCTTGGCCTGCCATCCTTCCACCACAAGGAAACATAAGCGATCAAAAAGGCGATGATCGAAAGGGCAAACCACTCTTTTTGCCTGCTTAAACCCAATAATAGCCACTGCGCTTCCGGCTTGGAAAAATAAAGAGTCAGCACTGCCACAAGGATGGTGACCGGACCGAAGATCAACGCGATTTTCCGGTAGAGGCGGTAAGCCTCATCGTCCGACGATTCCCGGGAATAATCGGCCAAAAACAGAGAGGACAAAAATAACTCCGATGTCAGACCGAACAACATGTATAAATAGACAGAAGGACTGGACAGCCATTTATCGAACAGCAGGATTTCCCTGTCCGCCAATCTCCTGACAAAACCTCCTTCAGTCACGGGAAGGGCGCTGATCAGAAGTGCCGGGACAAAAAGCCCCGTCAATCCGGAAATAATGCGCAGCGCTTTTTGATACCCCTCCACCGAATAGGCAAAAACCATAAACGCGCTGCGAATGGCGATGAGGAGCAAAATGATGCTGACCGGAACCAGCAACACCGTACCGAGAATATACGCCGCTTTGGGAAAAAAGCCGACGAAGGCGACAACCAGCAACACGAGAACGGTGTTGGTCACTTCCCAGGTGGGTGACAAAAAACGATTGGCAATCCGCCCGGCCCGTGTATTTTTATCCGCGTAAACCATCGCCCAAAAGCTGGCCCCAAAATCAACCGATCCGGCGATACTGTAAATATACAACAGCAACCATACCAGCAAGATTGCAATTGAGGGTTCAATGGGTTGAACCATGTGGTTTCACTCCTACATGTTTAAGTAGATCCAGATCTTTTCTGAGCGGATTGCGCTTAAAATAGGAAATCAACACCACTGCCACCATCACGCTTAACATGAGATAAACCAGGGAAAACAGGATGTACAAACCCCCCAGGTTTCCCGCCTTGGTCGCCGCTTCGGTCGTTCGTTGAAACCCGTAAATCGTCCACGGCTGCCGTCCGCTGCAACTGAAGATCCAGCCCACTTCAATTCCCAGCATGGAAACCGGACCGCTGTAAGCCAATCCCCACAATAACCAGCGCGGAAACGGCTTTCCGGCCCGAGCCTTTTTCCACCAGTAATAAAGGCTGTACGCTGTGACCACAAACAACAGAATCCCGATTCCAACCATCACGTTGAACAAAGTATGGACATAAGCAGGCGGCCATGTATCCCGTGGAAATTCGTTCAAGCCTTTCACTTCCGTATCAAAACGGTTTCCGGCGAGGAAGCTGAGAAAATACGGAATTTCAATCCCGTATTTAACCGTTTGTTCCTTTTGATCGACAAAACCGCCGATGACAATCGGGGCATACTTTGTCGTTTCAAACAGGCCCTCTGCCGCCGCCAGTTTTTCCGGTGTATACCGATGCAGGTTTTGGGCGGAGTCATGGCCGGTAAAAATGGTGAAGAACGAAGTGATAAACGCTGTTACCAATCCCAAAATGAGAGCTTTGCGATGGATGGCTTCTTCTTCGCGGCCGCTTTTCAACAGACGGTAAGCGGCGGCCGATACCACGGCAAAAGCCCCTGTCATCAAAGCGCTGATCACCACATGATAGGCTGTGTCCACAAAGCTGGGGTTAAAGAAAGCCTTCCACGGATTTACATGATAAATCGTTCCATCCGGTTTCATGTCAAAACCTGCCGGGGTATTCATCCACGTGTTGGCGGATGTGATGAGAACAGCTGATGCCGTCGCACCCACAGCCACCAAAAAGACGGCAATGACACGCATATAAGGAGAAAGGCGGTCAGCGGCATAAACATAGATGGATAAAGCTAATGCTTCGAGGAAAAAGGCAAAGATTTCAATCTCAAACGGAACCGATATGACTTGACCGACGATTTTCATAAAACCCGGCCATAACAAAGACAACTGTATGGCCACGATCGTTCCGCTGGGAATGGCCACTCCAAGCAAAATCCCCATCGACTTTGTCCAGCGTTTGGCCATCAGTGCATAATCCCTGTCTTTTCTCCAGTTGTGCAGAAGCTCACTCAAAAATACCATGAAAGAGAGCCCGATGCCCAAAGTCGCATAAATAATATGAAAAGCGAGCGATGTTCCGAAAAAAGCCCGTGCCAAGACAACTTGATCCAATCATTTGCACTCCTTCGCTTCTGATCCTAAAATCCAGTTTACCCATGAGATTGGAAAATCTATACAAGCAATTTTCTTTTCAACATAAAAATGCCCAAAACCACCCTTTCCTCCGTCACGGTCCCCTTTCCCTTCTGAACATAGGAAGCGCCTCGACTGGAAAAACTAAAGTCGAGGTGGATGACATGAAATTATTTCAGCCCGATTTGATTTATTTTGAACCCCAGGCGCTTGAGTATCCATTGGGACAAGAACTGTATAACCGTTTCAAAAACTCAAATATTCCGGTACGGATGACTACTTCGCACAACCGCATTACCAACTTGCCCGGAAAAAATGACCTGGAGAAGTATCGGATCGCGAAAAAAACGCTGGTTGTCGGGGTGCGCAAAACACTGAAGTTCGAACCATCCAAGCCATCTGCGGAATATGCCATCCCATTGGCTACCGGTTGTATGGGGCATTGTCACTACTGTTATCTGCAAACAACGCTGGGGAATCGTCCCTATATCCGGGTTTACGTTAATCTGGAAGAAATTTTCGAGGCGGCAGCCAAATATATACAGGAACGATCCCCTGAAATTACACGGTTTGAAGCAGCATGTACCTCTGACCCGGTCGGGATTGAACATCTAACCGGATCGCTGAAAAAAACGATTGAGTTTATGGGAAAACAGGAACTGGGAAGGCTCCGTTTTGTCACCAAATTCGCAAACGTGGACAGTTTGCTGGATGCAACCCACAACGGGCATACCTGGTTTCGGTTCAGCGTCAATGCCGATTATGTCATTCGCCAATTCGAGCCGGCCACCGCTTCCTTTGACGAACGGGTGGAAGCTGCCGGAAAAGTGGCACGGGCCGGTTATCCGCTCGGATTTATCATCGCCCCATTGATTCTTTATGACGGATGGAAAGAAGGATACACGCAATTGTTAAAAAGGCTGAGCCAGGAACTTCCCGAAACAAACGGGCTCACATTTGAACTGATTTCCCACCGGTTTACACAAACCGCAAAGAAAATAATCTTACAGCGGTATCCCAAATCCAAACTGGAGATGGAGGAAGAAAAAAGAAAAAAGAAATGGGGACGCTATGGCAGAGTGAAGTATGTTTACCAGGAAACGCAGATGAAAGAATTGGAAGAGCACATGAGGGAACAAATCGCACGGTATTTTCCAAATGCTTGCGTGGAATATTTCACCTGAGTAAATCCGTTTTTGTCTTGCAAAGGAGTCAACATTATGCTCACGATTGATTCAAGCAAAATTGAAGGATTTCAGACCAGCTTCGGGACGATGACCGATTTGCTTTATCCGGAAGGGTTCGTTCTGGGAGGCGGTTGGACCTACGAGCACGGTTATTTCGACCATCCTCTTGATTGGGAAAATGAACAGGGTTACCGCTACTATTTGCGCATTCCCGTATATGTTGTAAAAGGCGAAATGCAGGAAAAGGATGCCATCGTTCGGCTGGGCAAACCGTTCGTCATCAAGCATGAATTTCGTACCAAAAACGACCCGTCTGCTGATATTGGAGTTGTCAGTTCTCTCGTTAACCAGTTCAGCGAACCTTTGCCCACAGACGACGCGAAAATCGGGGAGGAATGGAGTTCCAGAGCCAGGCAGATTGTCGCCAAAATCGAGAACAAAATCGAAACGCACCTTTTGGAATCATCATCTCCCAAATAAAAACAGCCGGGACCGTATTTCGATCCTGGCTGTCCCCTGACTCCCTTCCTCATTTCGCAGTGCGGCTGCCCGGCTTGTGCACAGGCAACCCTTGCTGACAAAGAGGGCAGTTTTCCGGTTCATAGCTTTCAATGTGAATCTTCGTCAGCGCGCGGAACGGGTAAGCAAAGGGATTTTTCCCTCCGGTGCGATCAACGATGGCGCCCACTCCTGCGATCACGGCACCAAGGGGAAGCAGCAACTCAATCACTTCCTTGACCGAGCCGCCGGTGGTCACGACATCTTCCACCACCAACACCCTTTCACCCGGCTGAATGGCAAAACCGCGCCGCAGCTCCATTTTCCCGTCTTTCCGTTCGGCAAACAGACAGCGAACGTTCAAAGCCCTTGCCACTTCATGGGCGATGATCACGCCCCCGAGCGCCGGCCCGACCACGACATCGATCTTCTCTCCCTTGAACAGAGAGGCAATCGCTTCTCCGGCCTTCCCGGCATCTTGCGGATACTGAAGCAGGGCGGCGCATTGCATATATTTCCCGCTGTGGCGCCCGGATGACAACAGAAAGTGCCCTTCCTTTAAAACCCCTGTCCGTTCAATCGCTTCTTCCACCAGCCATGCCATCTCTATCACTCCTCCAACACTTCTTTTATCTCTTTGACTATCGCTTCAAACGCGGCAATCGGATCAGTTGCCCGGGTAATCGGACGGCCGATGACGAGATAATCGGCTCCCGACTGAATCGCTTCACCCGGAGTCAACACTCTTTTTTGATCTTGAGCCTCAGCGTGAGCAGGCCTGATTCCGGGGGTTACTGCGAGAAAATCATTCGAAGTGGCCTGTTTGACCATTCCGCTTTCCCGCCCCGAACAGATGACACCGTCAACCCCTGCCCGGTAAGCCAATTGGGCATAGCGGATCACACTCGATTCAACGCTGCCCGGAATGCCCAGTTCCTCATTCAACATTTTCCGGTCGGTGCTGGTCAGTTGCGTCACCGCCAACAACCGGGTTCCGGCCCCCGCTTTCTCACAAGCCTCCTTCGCCGCTTCCAGCATGGCGCGCCCGCCGCAAGCATGAATCGTCAATAAATCAACTCCGAAACGGCTGAGAGATTCGATCCCTTTCGCAACCGTATTCGGGATATCATGCAATTTCAAATCGAGAAAGACGGGAAATCCTTCCTGTTTTCGTTTCACAACCCATTCCGGCCCGACAGCGTAAAAAAGCTGATAACCCACTTTGATAAACGGTTTGTTTTGTGAAAAAGCCCAGGCTTGCAACAATTGTTCGGCTTCGTTCGCACCCGGATAATCCAGTGCGATGATCACCCGCTCTTCTGCCCGCACGCTGCTCCCTCCTTGAAAAATTCAGATGAAAAGCGGGTTCGCAGTCGTCCGCACAGGCGCAACCCTCTTTTCTCCATCGGTTTAAACCATCAGTGCCTCTGCCGCTTTTTTTCCGGGTACTTGCGGCGCACCGATCGGTTCTGCATTGAGATGGATTGACTCCAGCGTCGTGAGGAGCGCATCCACTGTATCCAAAGAAGTGAGACAGGCGATGCCGTGTTCGACCGCCTCACGGCGAATGCGGAACCCGTCGCGCTCCGGTGTTCGCCCGCGCGTCCAGGTGTTTACCACCAGGTCCGCTTTTCCGTTGCGAATCAGATCGAGAATGTTCGGAGAGCCTTCTTTCAATTTGTGCACGCGTTCGACCGGCAATCCCGCTTTTTCCAGCATGTCTGCCGTACCGCTGGTGGAGACGATTTTATACCCCAATTGATGGAAGCGGAGCATGAGCGGAATCGCTTCCTCCTTCTCTTTGTCCCCGATCGTGGCTACGACTGTGCCAAAGCGCGGCAAGGCGATTCCCGCTGCCAGGAGCCCCTTGTAGACCGCCCGGGCATAATCGCGGTCGCGCCCCATCACTTCTCCTGTGGACTTCATTTCCGGGCCCAGCGTGATATCGACGCGGCGCAATTTGGCGAAGGAGAAAACCGGCACTTTGACAGCCACCTCCGGACTCTCCTGCCACAGGCCACTGCTGTATCCCTGTTCTTTAAGCGATTGACCCAACGCGATTTTGGTGGCCACTTGTGCCATCGGGATGCCGGTCACTTTGCTCAAAAAAGGTACCGTCCGGGAAGCGCGCGGATTTACTTCCAGCACATAGATCTCCCCTTTGTACAGGACGAATTGGATATTGATCAGCCCTTTGATGTTTAATGCTTTGGCAATCTGAGCCGTGATGGTGACCAGCTGTTCCCTCTGTTCTTGCGTAATCGATTGCGGAGGGTATACGGCGATGGAATCCCCGGAATGGACACCGGCTCGCTCGATGTGCTCCATGATGCCTGGAATCAGGACATCGCTGCCATCACTGATGGCGTCCACTTCCAGTTCCTTGCCGAGCAGATAGCGGTCGATCAGGACAGGATGCTCCGGATTTACCTTGACCGCCAGCTTCATGTAACTGCGCAGTTCCGATTCATTGTAGACAATTTCCATTGCCCGTCCGCCCAGTACGTACGAGGGACGCACCAGCACCGGATAGCCCAGGTGTGCGGCAGTCTCCACCGCAGCTTCGACCGAGGTGACGGCCGATCCCGGCGGTTGCGCGATATTGTTTTTGCTCAAAAGCTGTTCAAATTTCTTGCGGTCTTCGGCACGATCGATTTCTTCCAGGGAAGTGCCCAGGATGTTGATCCCCTCATCGCGCAGATCCCGCGCCAGATTGAGCGCTGTTTGTCCGCCGAACTGTACGACCACTCCATAGGGTTTCTCTTTTTCAATGATGTTGAGCACATCTTCTTTATAAAGCGGTTCAAAGTAAAGGCGGTCAGACGTATTGAAATCGGTGGACACTGTTTCCGGGTTATTATTGATAATAACCGCTTCATACCCGGCATTGCGGATCGCCCAGACGGCATGGACGGTGGCATAGTCAAATTCCACACCCTGTCCGATGCGGATCGGGCCGGAACCGAGGACGATGACGCTTTTCTTGCCGGCGGAAACCACTTCATCTTCCTGTTCATAACTGGAATAGTAGTAGGGCGTTTCCGCTTCAAACTCGGCCGCACAGGTATCCACCACTTTATAGACTGGCTGAATCCCCCATTGCTTGCGCAACTGACGCACTTCATTTTCCGGCATCCCGCGCAACTGACCGATCGTCCGGTCAGCGAAACCCGTTTTCTTGGCGGCAAGCAGCAGCTCCGGCGTCAGTTCCTCCGCTTGCTGCAAGGTTTCTTCCAACTCGATGATCCGCTTCACTTTATGGAGGAAAAAGCGGTCAATTTTGGAAAGCTCGTGAGCTTCCTCCAGGCTTCCTCCGCGCCGGAACCATTCGGCCACGAGGAAAAGCCGTTCATCATCCGCGGTCACCAAACGCTCTCTCAGCTTTTCGTCAGGAATTTTCCCGCTGTCCGGCACCTGTATATGATGCAGACCTATTTCCAGCGAACGCACGGCTTTCAGAAGTGATTCTTCCAGAGTGCGCCCGATGGCCATCACTTCTCCGGTCGCTTTCATCTGCGTTCCCAGCTTGCGGTTGGCGGAAACAAATTTATCAAAGGGCCAGCGCGGAATTTTGCTGACAACATAATCGAGCGTCGGCTCAAAGCAAGCATACGTTTGGCCCGTTACCGGATTTTTCAGTTCATCCAGCGTATAACCGACGGCGATTTTGGCCGCGATCCGGGCGATCGGATACCCCGTCGCTTTGGAAGCGAGTGCGCTGGAACGGCTCACCCGTGGATTCACTTCAATCACATAGTATTGGAAACTGTGCGGGTCGAGGGCAAACTGGATGTTGCAACCGCCCTGAATGTTGAGCGCCCGTATGATTTTGAGCGCTGAGGTGCGAAGCATATGATACTCGCGATCGGACAAGGTTTGGCTCGGGGCAAACACTATGCTGTCACCGGTGTGAACGCCCACGGGGTCGAAGTTTTCCATGTTGCACACGACGATACAGTTATCGGCGGCATCGCGCATCACTTCATATTCAATCTCTTTATATCCGGCGATGCTCTTCTCGATCAGGCATTGGGTGATCGGACTGTAGCGCAGCCCGTTTTCAACAATCTCTTGCAATTCATTTTTGTCCCTGGCGATTCCGCCCCCCGTACCGCCCAGCGTGTAAGCAGGGCGCACGATGACCGGATAACCGGCTTCATCGGCAAACGCTGACGCCTCCTCGACCGTGTGAACAATTGCGCTCTCCGGCACCGGTTCATCCAGTTCCTTCATCAGTTTACGGAACAAATCCCGGTCCTCCGCACAGGTGATGGCATGGAGATCCGTTCCCAGCAGTCGTACTCCTTCCCGTTCAAGAACCCCTTGTTTCGCCAGTTCCACCGCCAGGTTTAAGCCCGTTTGCCCGCCAAGGGTGGGAAGCAGTCCGTCCGGGCGTTCCTTGCGAATCACCTGCGTAATAAATTCGGCGGTCAGCGGTTCAATATAGACGCGGTCTGCCATGTTGGTGTCGGTCATGATCGTGGCCGGGTTGCTGTTGACCAGAACCACTTCAAGTCCTTCCTCTTTCAGAGCCTGGCAGGCTTGTGTGCCCGCATAATCAAATTCGGCCGCCTGCCCGATTACAATCGGCCCGGAACCGATCACCAAAATTTTCTTCAATGTCGAATCTTTAGGCATTCATCGTCTCTCCCTTCCGTGCAAAAGACTCCATCATCTCAAGGAAGCGATCGAACAGGTAACCCGAATCGAGCGGGCCCGGGGCCGATTCCGGATGATACTGAACGGTGATGACCGGCAGCGTTTTGTGCCGGAGCCCTTCCACCGTGCCATCGTTCAAGGCAATATGCGTAATCTCCAGCTCAGTATTTTTAACGGAGTCTGCTGTCACGGCATACCCGTGGTTTTGCGCGGTGATCACCGTACGGCCGGTTGAGAGTTCTTTCACCGGGTGGTTTCCGCCGCGATGCCCGAACTTCATTTTCTCCGTATCCGCTCCGGCGGCGAGGGCGACCAGCTGATGCCCCAGACAAATTCCAAAAAGAGGAACTTTTCCCATCAGTTTTTGAATCGTGCGAATTCCCTCAGGCACATTCTTCGGATTTCCGGGGCCATTGGACAGCATCACCCCATCCGGACGGAAGCGCAGGATTTCCTCGGCTGTGATATTGTAAGGCACTGTGATCACTTCGCAATTTCGCTCCACCAATTCCCGCACAATATTGTGTTTGGCTCCAAAATCGATCAGCACCACCCGTTTGCCGACATTGGGAGCGATATGAATGCTTTTCGTACTGACGCGTGCCACCTGATCCCGCATCATCGGCGAAGACAGAGCCTCCTTCAGCTCTTCCAGCGATTCGTCCCCGGTGGTGATCACGCCTTTCATCGTTCCGCGGAGGCGAATTTTCCGGGTCAGCATCCGTGTGTCGATGCCGGCGATCCCGATCAATCCGTATTCTTTTAAAAATGTGCCCAGAGACAATTCGTTGCGCCAGTTGCTGGCATACTCAGCGTATTCGCGCACGAGCAAACCATGGGCGTACGGGCGCAGTGATTCATTATCGTCACGTGAAATCCCGTAATTCCCGATCAGGGGATAGGTCATCGTGATAATCTGCCCACAGTAAGAAGGATCAGTCAAAATCTCCTGATAACCGGTCATGCTGGTGTTAAACACAATTTCACCGACCCTCTTTCCCTCCGCACCAAATGAGGTTCCCGTGAAAAGCGTTCCATCTTCCAAGAGCAACCTTGCCTTCATCGCTGATCCTCCTTCTGTTCCGTCCATTTTCCCGGTCCGGTCAAGGATTCCGGTTTTGCATCTTCCCATGTGATCCGGCCGTCCATGATCGTCAAAACCGGCCATCCTTTCACATTCCACCCTCCAAATGGTGTGTTTTTCCCTTTGGAGAGAAAGGTTTCCGGCTCAATCGTCCGTTCCGTCTCCAGATCGATTACCGTCAGGTCGGCCGCTTTCCCTTCAGCGATCTCACCGTAAGGAAGACCGAACACTTTCGCTGGTTTGCGGGTCATTTTATCAATCAATTCCTCCAGGGTGAGAATGCCATCCTTCAGCACCAGGTGGGTGTAAAGCAGGGGAAAAGCTGTTTCCAGGCCGACGATGCCGAAAGGGGCTTTTTCCATGCCCAGCGCTTTTTCTTCGCTGGTGTGCGGGGCATGATCCGTGGCAATGATGTCGATGGTGCCGTCTTTCAATCCGGCAATCAGCGCTTCCCTGTCCCGTCGCGAGCGAAGCGGGGGATTCATTTTCCAGCGCCCGTCCGGTGCCGGAATATCCTCATCGCACAAGAGAAGATGGTGGGGAGTCACTTCCGCCGTCACACGCTGCCCCCGCGCTTTGGCTTCGCGCACCAGACGAACGGATTGTTCGGCACTGATGTGGCACACATGGTAATGAACGCCGATCTCCTCAGCCAGCAAAATGTCCCGCGCCACATGAACCGACTCCGCCTCGGAAGGAATCCCTTTTAATCCGAACCGTTTGGCTGCTTCACCGTCGTGCATCACCCCGCCTTTGGCCAGGCTGTCATCTTCGCAGTGGGCAACGACCGGCAGTCCCAGTTCATGGGCAAGCAGCATCGCCTCTTTCATCATCCCGGCCGACTGGATCCCGACACCGTCATCGGTTACCCCGATCACTCCCGCTTGCTTCAGGCTTTTCATATCGGTCAGCTGTTGCCCGCATTCTCTCACTGTAATCGCACCGTAAGGCAAAACGCGTACCAGACCGACTTCGCGGGCGCGGTTGATCACTTTCTGCACGATTTCGGACGAATCGGTCACCGGCCGGGTGTTCGGCATCGGAGCAATCGTCGTAAAGCCGCCTTTCGCCGCAGCCTTCGCTCCCGTTTCGATCGTCTCTTTTTGTTCAAATCCCGGTTCCCGCAAGTGGACATGCATATCGATGAGGCCCGGAACCACCCGTTTGCCGCCGACATCAATCACCCGCGCCCCCTCTTCTTCGGGTGCGTTGTCAACCATTTGCACAATCCAGTTTCCTTCGATCACGATATCCTGTTTGCTCCATCCCTCGGAAACGGACCGGAACACCAGGCCATTTTTCAATATCGTTTTCATTCCCTACCATTCCCCCAATGCTCGTTCCAAGATCGCCATCCGAATCCAAACGCCGTTTTTCATCTGTTCAAATATTTTCGAGCGGGGATGCTCCACCAGCTCATCGGCAATTTCCACACCCCGGTTAACCGGAGCCGGATGCATGATGATCGCTTCCGGTTTCATGATCTTGAGCCGCTCGGCGGAAAGCCCGTAACGGCGGTGATACTCTTCCCGCGAGGAAAAAAGCTTCCCTTGATGCCTCTCCAGCTGAACCCGGAGCAACATCACGACATCCGCCGTTCTCAATGCTTCTTCAAACGAAACATACGGGGCGATCCGCTCCACCTCGGGATCGCGCATTTCCTCCGGCCCGCTCACAATCATCTCCGCACCGAATTGCTTCAGGGTCCAGAGATTGGAACGCACCACACGGCTGTGGGCAATATCGCCGATCACTGCCACTCTTTTGCCGGTAAGATCCCCGAAATGCTTGACCAGAGTGTAAAGATCGAGCAAGGACTGGCTGGGATGTGCAAAACTGCCTGCCCCTGCATTGATAATCGCACAGCCGGGGTTCTGTTTGATCAGAAAGAGCAATTCCTGCTCGTCCGTCAGGCGAATCACGGCTACTTCCACTCCGATCGAAACCAGGGTTTTCACCGTGTCAAACAGGGACTCTCCTTTGGTGCTGCTTGAAACATCCGGGGTGAAGTTGACTACTTGCATCCCCAATCTCTTTTCCGCTACTTCAAAGGAAAAGCGGGTGCGGGTACTCGGTTCAAAGAACAGGTTGGCAGCAAATCTGCCCGTGAAAGGAGCCAATCCGCTGGCCTGATGTTCCTCCCAAAAATGGGCCCGCTCCAGAATCCGTCTGATCTCCTCTTTTGTCAGTTCGCTCGTATCCATCAAATGACGAAACGGTGAACGGGTCATCGGTGCTCTCATTGTTTATCCTCCATTGTCAGGCGGCTTCCGCCACAGTCTTCTCTTCCTTTGCCCGCTTGGGCAAAACCAGATTCAACAGGATGCCGATCACGGTGGACAAAGCCATTCCTTCCAATTCCAGATGGATGCCGCTGAAGCGGAGCAAGGCTCCACCCACGCCGATCACCATGATGACAGCGGCGATCACCAGATTGCGCCGGTCGCTGAAATCAATTTTGTGTTCGATCAGCATGCGCAAACCGGCCGAAGCGATAATCCCGAACAGAAGGATGGAGACACCGCCCATGACCGGAGTCGGAATCGTTTGGATCAGGGCCGCAAATTTGCCGATGAATCCGAAGCTGATCGCCAGCACCGCTGCCCCTCCGATCACCCACACGCTGAAAATGCGCGTGATGGCCATGACCCCGATATTTTCCCCGTACGTGGTCGCCGGCGGTCCGCCGATCAGGGATGCGATGCAGGTCGCCAGGCCATCTCCCAGAAGGGAACGATGCAACCCGGGGTTTTTTGTCAAATCCCTTCCCATCAACTCTCCCTGCACCAGCAGATGTCCGATGTGCTCTGCCAGGACAACCAGTGTGACCGGCAGCATAACCAGGGCCGCATGCCAGGAGAACGAGGGGGAGACGACATGGGGAAGCTGAAACCATTTGGCCTCATGAACCGGTGAAAAATCGACCATGCCCGCTGCCAGCGCCACCAGGTACCCCCCGCAAATTCCGATCAGAATGGGGATGATGCTGAAAAATCCGCGGAAAAACAGGCTGGCGATTATGGCGATGGCCAGTGTGGCCAAGGCGACAGAAAAGTTTTTCAGCGAGTACACATGCACCGTTACCGTACCTTTTGCCGAATCGATGCTTTTAATCGTTCCGTCCAAGTGTTGCCACCCGGCTGCTGTATGCGGCAGGGCTTCGACCACATCTTTTTTGCTGGCCATATCGACGGCTGTTCCGGCCAACGCCAGCCCGATCACGATTACGACTGACCCGATCACGACCGGCGGCAAAAGCGAATCCAGCCATTTCACCCCGAACCGGTAAACAATCAGCGCCACCACACCGTACATCAACCCGACAACAAAACACCCGAACAGGGCATTGCCCAGATATTTTCCTCCTTGTGACACAGAGATAATGGGAACAATAAAGGCGAAGGAGGATCCGAGATATGCCGGAATTCTGCCTTTGGTGACGATCAGATAAGCCAAGGTCCCGATTCCGCTGGACATCAGGGCCACGGACGGGCTTAATCCGGTCAGGATCGGAACCAGCACCGTGGAGCCGAACATGGCAAACAAGTGTTGGAAACTGAGGAACAGCCAGCGATGCCATTTCGGCCTTTCATGCACATCCATTTCAATCAAACGATTCATTCACATTCACCCCTTTTTTTGATATAAAAAAAGTCTCTTTACCCGTATGGCAAAGAGACGCAGGATAGATACACCGTTCATGCGCAGCACGATTCCGCGTTCCCTTTGCCGGCCTCACGGGACCGCCTTAAAAGGGAAAACTCTTATTTTGTTTGCAGGCTGACGCGATCTTCTCCTTCATCGACCTCAGTAAGAAAAACCGATACCATTTCGCTTTTGGAAGTGGGGACGTTTTTTCCCACATAATCCGGACGAATCGGCAGCTCGCGATGCCCTCTGTCGATCAGAACAGCCAACTGAATCATCTGCGGCCGTCCCAGGTCGACCAGAGCATCCATTGCCGCCCGTACCGTTCGGCCTGTATAGAGAACATCATCAACCAAAATCACTTTTTTTCCTTTAATATCCGGAACATCGGTTTTCTTCACTTCCGGATGTTCATACTTCTCCGTCAGGTCATCCCGGTAAAGGGTAATATCCAGATCCCCGATCGGAACTTTTTTTCCTTCGATGCTGTAAATGCGTTCCCTCAGCCGCTTGGCCAGAAAGACGCCTCTGGTTTTGATCCCGACCAGGAGGCAATCATCGACGCCTTTGTTTCGCTCCAAAATTTCGTGAGCGATCCGGGTCAACGCCCGGCGAATCGCTGCCTCATCCAAAATGATTTTCTCTTTGCTCATCGGATGCCCTGCTCCTCCCTTTTCCCATCTTTTTACGGCCATAAAAAAACTTCTTGTCCAAGGGCAGACAAGAAGCGTAACCAACCCGCGGGCATACTCCTCCCGCGGACATGCAAATCCTATATCACTTCCGTGCCCTTGCCAGCCTCTCTGGACTGGATTTAAAGGTCCAATATGCTCAAGGAGTATTATGCATCAGCAGATGGAAATTGTCAATGCTTATTACGATTTTGCGGCCAGGCGCTCGAGCAGTTTTTGCATATCCTCGGGCAACTCCGCTTCCAAACGAATGCGTTCGCCGGTGCGAGGGTGGGTAAAACCGATGATTCGCGCGTGCAAAGCCTGCCCGCTGATGGCATAGGAATTTTTCTTCAGGCCGTAGACCGGATCGCCGATCAGCGGATAGCCGATATACTTCATATGAACCCGAATCTGATGGGTTCTTCCCGTTTCCAGACGGCATTCGACCACACTGGCATCGCGAAATCGCCGGAGTACGGTAAAATGGGTAACCGCATGTTTGCTGTTTTGGTGGACAACCGCCATCCGTTGCCGGTTCGCCGGATCTCTGCCGATCGGGGCATCAATCGTTCCGTGATCATGCGGGATCACCCCGTGAACAATCGCCGTATAAGCCCGTTCCACCGAATGCTCCTTCAACTGGGCTACCAATGACTGATGCGCAAGATCGGTTTTGGCGACCATAATCAGACCGGAAGTATCTTTATCAATGCGGTGCACTATTCCCGGTCTCGCCACGCCTCCGATGCCGGACAACTCTCCCTTACAATGGTAAAGCAGGGCATTGACCAGTGTGCCTGCAGTATTTCCCGCACCGGGATGCACCACCATTCCCCGTGGCTTATTAACGACGATCACGTCCTGATCTTCGTAGCGAATATCGAGCGGGATCGCTTCCGGTGCGACTTCCAGTTCTGCCACCGGCGGGACATCCAATTCCACTCTGTCCCCCGCCTTAAGCCGGTAATTTCCCTTGCGGGTTCGATTATTGACCCGTACCCGTCCTTCCTCAATCCATCCCTGTACCCTGGTTCGTGTCCATTCTTCATTCAAAGATGAAATCCATTTATCCAGACGCTCACCTGCTTCTTCATCCGGAAGGTTCCATTCATAATGTTCCATTTGCCCGCTTTGTTCCGTCATCATGAGTCCCCCGCCTTGGTCAACTCATTGTTGTTCTGGGCCGCGGGACTGATCAAGGTGATAATCACTAGTGCAATCACACCCACCACAATAGCCGAATCGGCACAGTTAAAAATGGGAAACTGATAAGACCCGAACTGGAAATGCAAAAAATCGACGACTTCCCCGTTTTCCACCCGATCGATCAGGTTGCCAAACGCTCCGCCCAAGATGAGGGAAAAGGCATAGGACATCATCGGACGGTCATGTTTCAGCTGCCAGAGATAGTAGAGAACAAACGCAATCACGACGACCGTAATCAGAATAAACAACCACTGCTTGTTCTGAAGAATCCCAAATGCCGCGCCGCGATTGCGATGGGAAGTAATATAGAAGAAATTGTTAATCACCGGGATCGATTCATATAAAGACATGTTGTGAACGACCAACCATTTCGTCCACTGATCCAATAACAAAATGGAAAATGCCGTTATCAAATATCTCAAATGCCTTCCTCCTGTCTCCCACCGTAGAGCATCTCCACATTATTTCTCTCCGATTGTAGCACAGTCAAGCCTGGTCAAACAAGGCAACGCGAAGCCTCGCATCCGGTCATCCGGTAAAGTCTGCATCTCTTTCCTCCAAGGATTCTTCCTTGTCCTTCTGCTCATAAGACTGATTGTGGGTAATCTCGGTGATGCCGCTGTCATTGCCGGACTGATCCGTAATTGAAAAGCCTTCCAACAGATCGATATATCCCCTCTGTTCATCGTGATCCACTGTCAATTCGTTGTAATTTCGGCCGCTGGCAAAAAAATCCGGGGGATTGGACGTTCCGTATTGCTCCACTTCCTGCCAAGCATCTTCCCCATCATAAAAGTTGGATTCGCTGTGATCGTTGTTCATCTGAATCCGGTTAAGAACTTTCTCTTCAACCGGCCTGCGCATCGAGGAATGTTGCTGCGGATTGTGCTCCACACAATATTCCGTGACCGGAACCGCCTCCAGGCGCTCAAACGGAATCTCCCTGCCGCATTTCTTGCAAATGCCGTATTGGCCCGTTTCCATCCGTTCCAGCGCAGCCTCAATATCCTGCAAATGGCGTTCATCCGCTTCATTCAGCGCAAGGTCCTTTCCGCGCTCAAACATTTCTGTCCCCAGGTCGGCCGGATGGTTATCATAGCCCGACAATTCCCCGACGGAATTGTTCATCGACACTTCCATGCCATAATTGTCATTCCGGCTCAACCGCCGGACAATTTCTTCCTTCTCTTTGATCAACTGGCTTTTAAGCTGTTGCAGCTGGCTTTCATTCATGCCCGTTTCCTCCAAACTTCCTCTGGATTTCAACAAAACCTCTTTATTTTCCTAGGCTGTCCTCTTTCCCGCATTTCATGTGCAAAAGCAGGTAAAAGTAAATGGGAACAGGCATTAAAATCGTTAATTATATTATTGCGAATTCATTTGCTTTTTTTGTTCATCTTCCAAAAATACTTCAGCGCTGTTATGCTTTTGGGTAATAAAGAAAAAAGTGGGGGGAAAAAATGAGCGACCATTTACAAAAACAGCTGCTCCCGCGCCACGTACAAATGATGGCCTTGGGAGGCGCGATCGGAGCAGGAATCTTTCAGGGAAGTGCAGAAACCATTTCTGCCGCCGGGCCCGGGGTGATCTTTTCTTATGCGCTCGCCGGTATCCTGCTCTATATCGTCATGAGCGCCATGGCCGAAATGGCATTGGGATTTGCCGGAACAGATTTGCGCGGTCTTGTTCATAAAGCGTTTGGCACTCGTGTTTCCTTTATTTTGGGCTGGCTTTATTTTATTCAATGGGTGTTGGTGATGGCCGTCGAGATCGTTACGGCCGGAACCTTTTTGCAATATTGGTTTTCCGTCCCGGTCTGGCTGCTCAGTCTGATCGTGACGCTGGTGATCATCGCGATCAACCTTTTCAGCGTCCGCTTGTTTGGCGAAATCGAATACTGGCTGACCAGCGTGAAAATCGTTACCTTAATCGTATTTGTCATCCTCGGGGCGCTTTTGCTGTTTGGCATCATCCCGTCGGCCCAGGCGCCCGGACTGACCAACTACCGTGTGCATGGCGGCTTTTTCCCATTGGGTTGGCAAGGAGTGCTTTCCTCATTGCTGATCGTCATTTTCTCCTATGGCGGAACGGAAATGATCGGCTTGACCATCACCGAAATGAAGGACGCAAAAAAAACGCTCCCCCGCGTGATTAAAGGAGTGATTTTGCGCATCTGTCTCTTTTACGTGCTTCCCCTTCTGATCATTACGGGCCTCATCCCCTGGGATCAGGTAAAGAGCAGCGGAAGCCCGTTTGTCGAAGTATTGTCCGCCGTCGGCTTAAAAGGAGTAGCCAACATCATGAACTTCATTTTGCTGACCGCGGTCATATCCGCTGCCAATTCCGGGATGTATGCGACGACCCGCATGTTGTATTCACTGGCCGGCGAAAAAGAAGCACCCGCCTTTTTTACCCGTTTGGGAAAAAGAGGTGTTCCCATCTACGCCCTGGCGGCAAGCTCGGTCTGTCTCTTTTTGGGATCGCTGGTGGCCTTCATCGCTCCCGAAAGCGTCTTTCAGTATCTGATGGGGATTCCCGGATACACTGTGATACTCACTTGGATTCTCATCTGTCTTTCCCATTTGAAACTGCGGGGAAAATATGAACGAACGCCGGATTTTCGGCTCTCTTTCTTCCCTTTTACCACCGGCATCACCCTAATCGTCCTGGCAGCCATTATGATTTTTGTCCTGCTGTCTCCCAAAAATCTGATCAACACCATTGTTTACCTGGCCATTATTCTCGTTCTTACCATCGCCTCGCAATGGCTGAAACCAAATCAACGCATTTTGACCGAATAGAAACATCGCCGCGGAAATACGGTTGGGCGGCGATCCCATAAAAAAAGCCTGGCGTTTTTGATTCGCCAGGCCTTTTGTTTTGTTTAATTGATCTCGACATCAAAATGGGCTTCTCGCAGAATTGAGGCGCAGCGGTTACACAAGGTCGGATGGTCTTCGTTCTTGCCGACGCTCGGGGAAACCACCCAACAGCGTTCGCATTTTTCCCCTTCCGCCACACGGACAATCACGTGCACTTTCTGCTCTTCCGTCACCTCATGCGACGGAGGATTCAATTTTACGTCGGAAACGATGAACACCTGTTCCAGCTCATCGACACTGGAAAGAAATTGATACGTTTTTTCCGACGGAGTCAGTTCCACCGACGCCCCGAGGGAGTTGCCGATCAATTTGGCTGCACGCGCTTCTTCGAGCGATTTGAGGACGACATCGCGAACATGCAGCAATTGATCCCACTTTTGTTCCAGTTCATCATCGAAAACAGAAACTTCCACTTCAGGGAAATCCGTTAACTGAACGCTGATTTCCTCAACGCCCGGAGTATGTCGCCAAACTTCCTCGGAAGTGTGGGGAATGATCGGATTCAGCATTTTGTTCAAGGTAACCAGCATTTCATACAGGACGGTTTGCGCCGACCGACGAACAGGAGAATCAGGCAGCAGAACATATAGCCGGTCTTTTAGGACATCCAGATAGAATTGGCTTAAAAAGACGTTGCAGAAATGATGGATGTCATAATAAACCTGGTGAAAATCGTAATCGTCGTACGCTTGATTGATACGGCCGACCAAACGGTTCAATTTGATCAGGGCAAACCGATCCAATTCAGTCAACTCCGCCAGCGGCACACGATCTTTTGCCGGATCAAACCCATTCAGGTTTCCGAGCAGGAAGCGGAAGGTATTCCGCAGTTTGCGATAAACCTCGGCGATTTGCTTTAAAATCCCATCAGACAAACGCTGATCCGCCTGATAATCGGAGGAAGCAACCCAAAGGCGCAGGATATCCGCCCCGTATTGATTAATCACCTTGGCCGGTTCGATCACATTACCAAGGGATTTGGACATTTTGCGCCCTTCGCCGTCCATCGTAAACCCGTGGCTCAAAACGCCTTTATACGGAGCCTGCCCTTTCGTGGCAACCGAGGTGGAGAGGGATGAGTTAAACCAGCCGCGGTATTGGTCAGACCCTTCAAGATACAGATCAGCCGGCCAGGCCAGTTCCTCCCTTTGCTCCAGTACGGCGATATGGCTGCTGCCGGAGTCAAACCAAACATCCATCGTATCTGTCTCTTTGCGGAAACGGTTGCTCCCGCATTCGGAACAGCTTTGGTTTGCCGGCATCAACTCGTGCACTTCTTTGGCATACCATGCGGACGAGCCTTCCTTGGCAAAAAGGTCGGCAATAAAATCGATCGTCTCGCCGTTGATGTGCGGATGCCCGCATTCTTCGCAATAAAAGATCGGCAGCGGCACTCCCCAGATGCGCTGACGCGAAATACACCAGTCTCCCCGGTCAGCAATCATGTTGTGAATCCGTATTTCACCCCATGACGGCGTCCATTTTACGTTTTTGATTTCTTCCAGCATCTCATCGCGGAAGCCGTCAATCGAAGCGAACCATTGCTCTGTGGCCCGGAAAATGACCGGTTTTTTCGTGCGCCAGTCATGCGGATATTGGTGCGTGATAAAGGTGAGCTTGAGCAGACACCCGACTTCTTCCAGTTTTTTCGTCACTTCCTTGTTGGCATCTTCGTAAAACAGCCCTTCAAACCCGGGAGCTCCGGCAGTCATTTTACCCTTGCCGTCGACCGGGCAGAGGACACCCAACTGATACTTTTGCCCGAGATAGAAGTCCTCTTCCCCATGGCCTGGTGCCGTATGCACACATCCTGTCCCGGCATCGAGGGTGACATGGTCACCGAAGATGATCGGGCTTTTCCGGTCATAGAACGGATGGCGGCAAATCACTCCGTTCAGGTCCTTTCCTTTGTAGGTGGCAATCGTTTCATAACTGTCGATCTCCGCCGTCTTCATAACCGAATCGACCAGCTCTTTGGCCATGAGCAGCTTGCGCTCACCAGCCTGGACAAGGCTGTAATCGAAATCTTCATTGAGCGCGATTGCCAGATTGGCCGGAATCGTCCAAGGTGTTGTGGTCCAGATCACCACATAGGTATCTTGTTCCGGTAAAACTCCATTGCCGTTTTCCACCGGGAAAGTGACATAAATCGATGCAGAGCGCTTGTCGTAATATTCGATTTCCGCCTCTGCCAGAGCAGTTTCCGACGAAGGGGACCAATAAACGGATTTCATCCCACGGTAAATATGCCCCTTCTCCACCATTTTTCCAAATACGCGAATCTGCGCTGCTTCATACTCGGGAAGCAGGGTGATATATGGATGATCCCAATCCCCGCGCACACCGAGCCGCTTGAATTGCGCTTTTTGCTTTTCTATAAACGAAAGCGCATAATCTTTACACATCTCGCGGAATTGCACCGGGTCTACATTTTTCCGGTCCACTTTCTTTTTCGACACAATGGCGTGCTCAATCGGCAGACCGTGGGTATCCCATCCTGGAACATAAGGGGCGAAATAACCCTTCAGCGATTTGTAGCGAACGATGAAATCTTTCAATGTTTTATTCAGCGCGTGTCCGATGTGAATGTCGCCATTGGCGTAAGGAGGGCCATCATGCAGGATAAATTTTGGATTTCCCTTTCTCTTGGCCAGAACCTGGCCGTAGATGTCGATTTCTTCCCACCATTTTTGCACTTCCGGCTCTCTTTTCGGCAAATTTCCCCGCATGGGAAAATCTGTTTTGGGAAGGTTTAATGTTTTGCTGTAATCAGCCATCTTCAACTTCACTCCTTTATTGGGAAAAATAAAAAAACCTTCTGCATCCACTTAGGGACGAGAAGGTTTCCCGCGGTACCACCCTACTGGTTTATGCCGCCGCAAAAAGGACAGCAAAACCTCTTAACCATCCGTAACGTAGATGACGCGGTCGACCTTACTCCAATTTCAGGTGACAGTTCCAGGGTGATTTTCGATAGAACTCGGATTAGGCTTACACCATCCCTAATTCGCTGTACTCGAGTTTCCCTATCTACTCTTCCCTTTCCTTACCATTACCAGACTCAATTTTGAAACTATGTTTCAGAACGATCGGGGGCCCGTCAGAACATCGCTTTTTTCTTAAATTTACGGGAAGTTCTGCGCAATTCGCGACGCGGTTCCTCTTCATCCTCATAATAGGAAGAAGTCGCAGCAACCTCGTCCATCATGGCCGTGTCATCCATCGCGTTATTGAGCGCATCGCTGAAATCTTGATATTCCTGAGTCGACTGATCCATCAGCAAGTCGTTGGGCTGGGTATGTTCAGCATATTGCTCCAATTGCTTTCCTTGCTCTTCCAAGCCGTTCTCCAATTCTTCCAAGGACTCCCAATCGGAGTTTTCCAGTATGTCCAGATGAGATTGCACCAAGGTGCGGAAACGTGCCCGATAAACGGTCGCTTTTTGCTTGAGATCAAGCAGCTCGCTGTGGATCGCACGCGCTTTCTGCAATGCTTCGTTGATGATGCGATCGGCATTCTTCTCGGCTTCCTGCACGATGAGCTCGGCTTCTTTTTTCGCGTTCAAGCGCACTTCTTCGGCCACTTCCTGCGCAACGCGAATCGACTTGTGAATGCTCTGCTCCATCGATGTGAGAGCAGCCGTGGACGGTTGCAACTGCGGCATCGGTTCCGGATATCGTTGCACCGGTTGCGGTTGCGGTGGGGCCGGAGGTGGTGTCTGCTGTTGTTGCGCTTGCTGCGGTCCGGTTTGGAACATCGATTCGCCTTCCATCAACCGTTCGATCTCCGCCTGCAACTCCTCTACCTGTTGCTCCAGTTCCAATTTTTCGCGGGTCAAGAGTTCAAAGTCTTTAATAATTTGATCAAGAAAATCATTTACTTCATCTACATCATAACCGCGGAAAGATCTTTTAAACTCTTTATTGTGTATATCGTAAGGTGTAAGCGGCATCGTCCGCACCTCCTAGATAAATTGCATTCTTTCCTATTCGACAATATTACCAGATATCCTGCCAGATTGCCATAAGCTTGGATATCATTCAAATAAAAGATACGATTTTAATCCAAAATCTTCCTTTTTTGCTTGTTCCGTCAATACTTTCTACACGTATGCGTCCAATTCCTCTTACTGACAGGAGATCGCCTGCTTCCACAGGATAATCAGGTTGATCCACCAACTTCCAATTTACCTTACATTTTCCATTCTTCACCAATAGCGATGCCTTCGTTCTGGAGATCCGGCAACTTTCCGCAACGACCGCGTCGACTCGCAAAGAAGCGACCGAAATGGAACGAACCGCGTACGCTTGTTCGGGCGGAGTCAATTCTTCGCGAGAAATCTTTATTATGTTAACACGTTCCCGCCCTACCTGTCCAACATGCATCCGGACATACTCCGCCATCTCTTCCGCCACCACAATATCCGCTCCATCCGCGTGCGGATAAATATCTCCCGTTTTTTCCCGTTTGATTCCCAGACCGAGAAGGGCTCCCAAAACATCCGGGTGCTCCAGGCGTTTGCCGCTGGCAGATTCCAGCCGAAAAAACGCCAGGCCACTCATATGCTCATCCGGGGCATAATAATCCGGAGCGATCACCGCGCGACGTCGCTCGCTGTCTGCTGCCCCTCCATCCGCAAAGAAAACCAGATCGGGGTGGCGCCGCACGATCGTCTCAAGAATCGTCTGCTCACGCGGATCCAAAAACGGCGTCAACACCATCTGGTTTCTGTTTGAAGCCCGCTCGGCCCAATCGAGGCAGCGCAGGACAAACGGGCGCTCATCCGGGCGGAAATGCATCAGGATGTTCTCATGTGCCTGTTTCAAATGAGACCCACCCATCCCAAAATCGCATAAATCCCCATTTGGACAAAATGCAAAGCAAATAAGGCCACGATTGGTGAAATATCGATCATGCCGATCGGCGGAATAAACCGGCGAAATACCGACAGATAGGGCTCCACAATCCGCTGGAGCAAGATCCCTACCGGTGACCCTTGCAGGTTTGGCACCCAAGACAGGAACACGTAGATAATAATCAGGATGTAATAGATCTCAAATGCCCAATTTAAAATTGAAAGTATCATGTGTACACGGTCACCTCAAATCTTTTGCCTCGTCTTCTCTTAAGAAATCCGTGATCGTTCCTTGAATGTCAACATTGGCCGGGGTGCATATAAAAATATTATTGCCCAATTTTTGGATATTCCCCCCCAGCGCATAAACAGTTCCGCTCAGAAAATCGATAATGCGGATCCCTTGATCCCGCCGTACCAGCTGGAGATTGACAACGACCGGGCGATGGCTTTTCAGGTGATCGGCGATTTCCGGAGACTCTTCGTATGTCTTCGGTTCAAACAGAACCAGGCGAATATTCTTTTGTGTATGCAAGGAAACGATGTTGCTCCGTCCCTTTTGCACGGAAGGAGCTGATTCGTCTTGCTCCTTCGTCTCCTCTTCATACAGATCCTCGTCGGTCACACCAAAAAAACCCATAATCCGATCCATGAAAGTCATGGGAGATCGCCTCCTTAAGGCTTCCATCCCCGTTTGCCTCTTCCAACTAACACGGATCCCAACCGAATCCATGTCGCCCCTTCTTCAATGGCAATATCAAAATCTTGAGACATGCCCATAGACAAATGTGGAATCTGTAAACGGGGCTGGTTCAACCGTTGTATTTTTTCTTGCAAACGTTTCAGCTCGCGAAAAACAGGACGCACTTCTTCCGGATGTTCCGCGATCGGCGCCATCGTCATCAGCCCGACCACATCGATAGTAGAATAATTCGCCACGTGGAGCGCAAATTCTTCTAATTCCTGTGGTGAAATTCCCGATTTTGATGTTTCGCCGGAAACATTCACTTGAATGAAGCAACGGAGCGGTTCGCACTGGCGCGAACGGATGCGGCGGTCAAGCTCTTCGGCCAGTGAAGGCCGGTCAAGGGAATGCAAATAACGAAACCGTCCGATCACGTCTTTGACCTTGTTGCGTTGCAGGCGGCCGATGAAATGCCAAACGCCCCTGTCTCCGATGGCCTCCATTTTCGGCAACGCATCCTGAACCTTGTTCTCTCCGATGTGCGATAATCCCAAATCAAGGGCACGCTTTGTTGTCTCAAGATCCACATATTTGGTCACTGCCACGACGTTTATTTCCTTCGGGTTCCGGCCGACTCGGTGGCAAGCCTGCTGTATCCTTTTCTGCACATTTTCCCAACGATTAGCAAATTCGTCCATCAGGATCTCCTTTCCTTCTTTCCAATCCATGCCACCATTCTTCCCGTTTTTCCACGGTCGCGTCGGTGAGAGTAAAAATAATCTCTGTCACAGCTTGTACACCATTTGGTCACAGAAATATGCTCCGGTTTCACTCCGGCTTGTTTCAGCAACTCCGCATTGGCTTTACGCAAATCAAGCTGCCACTTGCCGGGGATGTGGCTCACGGCAACCCGTTTCAGGGCGAGGGGATCGGCGATCGCCCGCTCGAGTGGCTCATAAACACGGTCATCCACTTCATAGCAGCAAGGACCGATCGAAGGACCGATAGCCACGCGAATGTTGCCGCGGTCCGCCCCCGCTTGGGCAAGCAGATCGATCACTTTTGTCCCGATCTTCCCGACCGTTCCCTTCCATCCCGCGTGGGCAACCCCCACCATGTCCAATTCCGGGCTGTAGAAATAAAGAGGAACGCAATCGGCAAAAAAAGCGGTAAGCAGCACGTCTGTTTCCTTCGTCAGCATTCCGTCTGTATTTTCAAAAGCAGATTCGCGCGTGGTGTTGCCTTTGCCGCGATCTTCTCCCGTCACATGAACCACTTCCACCCCGTGCACCTGCTCCGCGCAAGTCCACGCGGCAAAGGGCATTCCCAGCATTTCGGCCAATTGGCGACGATTTTGCACCGTCAGCTCCGGACGCTCCCCGACATGGAGTGCATAATTGCGACAGTCCGGATCTTCCCCTTTTCTCCTGGCACTGAATCCAACCACGAGATGCGGAAACTCTTTTTCCCACTCTTCCAGTGTAAAACAAGGGATCGCGGCAAAATCCTGGTATTTGAATGGTTCCATACACTCCCTCCTTCGTATCATATTATCATATCTTTGCATATGGACAAATACTTCCTCTTCAGTCCCGCTCCTTCAGCTTTCCTGCGGCAGTTGGGCGTAATAGGGATCGCGTTCCCGGCCATCCAGCCGCACCAATATCACATCGGAGCCGATCTTGACGATCTGTCTCCAAGGTATCACCCATTCCTGTCCGCTGCTGACAAAGCCAAACCATTTGCTTTCACCCGGTACAACCAGCGCGCGAATGGTTCCCTGCCGTAAATCCAGTTCCAAATCATAAATTTGCCCCAGTTTTCTTCCGTCTGCGATATTCACCACATCTTTCGCCTGCAACTCCGAGATTTTCATATAGCCGCCCCCGTTTACTCAGATTGTTTATCTTATGTATATGACGAAGTCCGACAAAATGTACAGCCCGAAAAAAGCCAAAAAATAAAACCCAATCGCCGTCGGATTGGGCCTCATATCATTTGTTCACATTAATTGATAAATTTGTTCATCTGATGGATTGCCGCTTTTTCCAGACGGGAGACCTGGGCTTGGGAGATCCCGATCTCCTCGGCCACCTCCATCTGTGTCTTTCCTTCGAAAAAGCGCATGGACAAAATCATTTTTTCCCGGTTATTCAGTTTTGCCATCGCTTCTTTCAGCGCAATCTCTTCGAGCCATTGGACGTCTTTGGTTTTATCGTCACTTAATTGATCCATCACAAAAATCGGATCGCCTCCATCCTGATAAACAGGTTCAAACAGCGAGACAGGGTCCTGAATGGCATCCAGGGCAAACACGACATCTTCTTTTTGCACGTTGAGAGCTTCGGAGATCTCCAGGATCGTAGGTTCCCGGGAATAGCGGTTTGTCAATTGGTCCCTGACTTGCAGTGCTTTATAAGCGATGTCCCGCAGTGAACGGGATACGCGAATGGGGTTGTTATCCCTCAGATACCGCCGTATTTCCCCTATAATCATCGGCACGGCATAAGTAGAAAATTTCACGTTTTGACTGAGGTCAAAGTTGTCAATCGCTTTCATCAATCCGATGCAGCCCACTTGAAAAAGATCATCCACGCATTCTCCGCGATTATTAAAACGCTGGATCACACTGAGAACCAGTCGCAAATTTCCATTCACGAGTTTTTCACGAGCGGTCAAATCCCCCGCCTGAAGCTCCCCAAACAGCACTCGCATCTCCTGGTTTTTGAGAACAGGGAGTTTCGAAGTGTCTACGCCGCATATTTCCACTTTGTTTCGTGCCATGACTTCCCCTCCTCAGGATGGAACTAAAAGACAGTATGTCCTGAGGAGGGAAATTTATAATGACATGGAAATTAAACCATTTTATTGAATTCTTTACGCAATCTCTTAATAATTCTTTTCTCAAGGCGGGAAATATAGGATTGAGAAATTCCCAAAAGGTCTGCCACATCCTTTTGCGTTTTCTCTTCGCCCCCATCCAAACCAAACCGCAGCACCATAATTTTGCGTTCCCTGTCTGATAGATTGGAAAGGGCCGTTCGCAAAATTTTCCGGTCCACTTCGTCTTCAATGTCCCGGTAGATGGTGTCATCGTCCGTCCCCAAAACATCGGACAACAGCAGTTCATTGCCATCCCAATCCATATTGAGCGGCTCGTCAAAAGAAACCTCCGACCGCACTTTGTTGTTGCGGCGCAAAAACATGAGGATTTCATTTTCGATGCATCTGGAGGCGTAGGTCGCCAGTTTGATTTTTTTCGTCGGGTCAAATGTGTTTACCGCTTTGATCAAGCCGATCGTTCCAATGGAAACGAGATCCTCAATATGAATCCCCGTATTTTCAAACTTTCTGGCAATATAAACGACCAGCCGCAAGTTTCGCTCGATCAGGATGGCACGTACGGCTGCATCGCCTCCGGGCAGTTTTGCCAGCAGATGTTCTTCTTCTTCACGCGTCAGCGGTGGCGGAAGTGCTTCACTGCCACCGATATAATAGATTTCCTCCCCTTTTGCCCCGATATACAGCAAAAGCCGATACCAAAGCAGCTGTAAAATAATTTTCCACTTGACCAGCATGTATCTGCCCCCTCATTCATTTAGGAATGAACAGCCCGAATACAAGACGGATGAATAATCGCCTGGTATGTTCCATCGGACGACAGACGCCCGACATCTAAACCTATGAGAATTTTCTCCATTTTATTCCACCCGTTTTCCTGCCGCACTTGGACATGATCCGGCTTGATCGCCACCATCATGCCATTTTCCTTGCCTGCTGCCCGAAACGGGATTACCCGGATGCGTGTCGCCCACTCCGGAGGGAGTTCACTCCATGCCAAAGCAAAATCGTCCTGTTTCATCAACCGCTTGAATTCCGGAGGAAGCCGCTCTTCCAGCTGAGCGAACTCAATTAACATGACAGGCACGCGTGTAATCGGGTCCCTCAGCTGATTTCCCGTATCAATCAGTCCCGTGCAGGCGATTTCGTGTTCTCCCAACCGGATTTTGACCTCGGTCAAATAGCGATGCAAGGCTTGCCTCTCTTCCAGCGAACCGAGAGAGACCTTGGTGTAAATCCAGACAAGCGGAAACCCGAAAAGGATCAGCCCCCACGAAACCGGGGAACCCCAACCGTACTCCGACTCGGTGAAAAAAATGCCACCAGCCACTTTGCTGCCCCCTGTTACGATGTAGTGAAGCGCGATGAGCGCTCCCCCGGCGATAAAACAGGCCAAATAAAAGACACCAAGTGTACGCAGATAGGCAAGCGGATGGCGAAAGCCAAAGGCAATCCAAATCATCAGCAACGAGACGATGATTTTGACCGGAAAAAAATAGGCAAGCGAGAAAGCCGACCACAAATAAAGGGTTGAATACAGCCCGCCCAGCAGCGCGGCAACAATCAACCGCCAGTACGGTGTACGTTGTTTGCGAATTCCCGACGTCAGCCACAGGAGGAGAAAATCCATACAGCTGTTAAGGAGGAAAACAACATCAGCATAAACCACCAAATCCGTTTCCCTCCTCCCCAAGTTTGAGTGAAACTAGTATATCTCAATCTATATTTCAAAGTCTGTCTAAACTTGCCAGGAAGAATTGGCTTTTTTCGTCGAACAAACAAAAAAAGGGAGCGGTGGCCCCCTTCCCTCCCCGCCATTCAGATGGCCGAGTCAGTCAGGGGTGCCCCGCTCCTAAAACTGCGGTGCACAGAGAGAGCAGTTTGTTGACAAAGTCTCAAACCAAAAGCCTGTCGGGTCCGGGTGCTTTTCTTTGCAGAAAAACAACCCTCTCCTCCTGTCGAAGCTTCTCAACAGCTTTAGATGTCTGTTGCGGAAACATCAGTTTTTGTTCGCTTGGGTTTATTTATTATTTTTAGTCCGGTTGCGCAAGAAGGTGGGTACCTCCAAATGCCCGTATGGATCGATAAAGTTTCCGTCCGTCGGTTTGGATTCTTTTTCCACGCGGCTGAACGGCGGAAAAACGGGTTCCTCTTTATGCCCAAAGTACGGTTTCCCATGCGTTTTGCCCCGTTCTTGCGGCTGTGATGATTGCTTCGTTTGCTGCTCGCCATCAAATCCGGTTGCAATCACGGTAACCAAGATTTCATCTTTCAAATCTTCATTGATCACCGCACCGAAGATCATGTTCACCTCTGCATGGGAAGCCTGGGTTACAATATCGGCTGCTTCATAAACTTCGTACAGACTGAGATTGGTTCCGCCCGTAATATTCATCAGCACCCCGCGGGCACCATCGATCGAAGTTTCCAGAAGAGGGCTGCAGATCGCCTTTTTGGCCGCTTCGGCGGCGCGGTTCTCCCCGGTCGCCGTCCCGATGCCCATCAGCGCAGATCCCCGTTCTGTCATAATCGTCCGCACATCCGCAAAATCGAGGTTGATCAGTCCGGGTACGGCAATTAAATCAGAAATCCCCTGCACACCCTGGCGCAGAACATTGTCCGCTTCGCGGAAAGCTTCGAGCATCGGTGTGTTTTTATCGACGATTTCCAGCAAACGGTCATTGGGAATGACGATCAGGGTATCGACATTTTCCTTGAGAGCGGCCACACCTTGTTCCGCCTGGCTCGCCCGGCGCTTTCCTTCAAAAGTGAACGGCCGGGTTACCACGCCCACCGTCAGCGCTCCCAATTCCCGGGCGATCAAAGCGATTTCCGGAGCCGCCCCTGTACCGGTTCCGCCACCCATCCCTGCGGTGACGAAAACCATATCGGCTCCCTTCAAAACACTTTCAATTTGTTCCCGGCTCTCCTCAGCCGCTTTTTTGCCGATCTCCGGTTTGGCTCCCGCTCCCAGTCCCCGCGTCAGTTTTTCCCCGATTTGCAAACGAATCGGTGCTTTTGAACGATTGAGCGCCTGAGCATCGGTATTGACCGCGATAAATTCCACTCCTTGCACTCCGGCTTCAATCATACGGTTAACCGCATTGCTACCGCCACCACCGACACCAATGACCTTTATCTGGGCAATCTGTTCCATTTCCAGATCAAAATCCAACATATTCTTGTCCCTCCAATAATCAAACTTCTGTTGTATCCGATAGATCGGAACTAGATAAATTCACTTAACCAGCTTTTCATTTTTTCGAATGCGGAAGGTCCGCGCTGTTTTTTCTGCCGGGGAGGGTGGTGAGCCGATCGGGGTTTGTTCAGCTGCAAAATCCCGCGTTTTTGCAAATAATGAACCATGCCAACGCCTCCGGTATAGGCCGGGTCCTTCACACCGATATTTCCCGGAACGGCAATTCGCACGGCGGAACCCAGCTGTTTCTGTGCCACATGCAGAATATGCTCGGTTGCCATTACGCCTCCGGTCAAAACGTATCCTCCTGCCGGTTCATCGGAATACCCCATCGCTTTCACTTGCTGGCGGATGAGTTGAAACATCTCTTCCAAACGCGGTTCGATAATTTGAGCCAGTTCGATCTGGGTTACAATCCTCTCCCGGGTCGTGCCAATGGTTTGTACCTGGAATGTTTCCTTTATCTCAGCAAAATCCTTGCTGGCAACCCCGTATTTGCACTTCACTTCTTCCGCAGTTGTCGTCTGGGTGCGCAAACCGATGGCGATATCATTGGTAATATACTCGCCGCCGATGGGGATCACAGACGTGCCGGCCAGATGCCCTTGCCGGAAGACGGTGATCGTCGTCGTTCCCCCACCGATATCAGCCACAACCACGCCCAGGTTTTTCTCATCGGCGGACAAACACAACTCGCTGACGGCAAGCGGCAAAAACACCATGCCGGCGATATTTAGATTCGCTTTTTCCACGCACCGGAGCAAGTTATGAATGATCGTTTTCGCTCCCGTGACGATAATGGCATCCACCTCCAACCGGACTCCGATCATCCCGTTGGGGTCATGAATGTCATCCAAACCGTCGACAATGAACTGTTTTGGTACCACTTCGATGATGGCGCGTTCCGGCGGAAGGGCGATGACCCGTGCCGCCTGCAGGACGCGATCGATATCGTGAAAGCTGATTTCCCTGTCTTCGCTTGAGACGGCGACAACCCCATGGCTCGGTTGCAAAGAAACATGATGTCCAGACACACCGACAAATACCTCTGAGATCTCTATTCCAACCATGCGCTCTGCATGGTCAACCGCTTCGCGAATGGATTGTACCGCTTGATCGATATTGATGATGGCTCCCTTTTTCATCCCTTTGGATTCGGCAGTTCCGACGCCGACGATTTGCGTGGTACCATCCTGGTTAACTTCGGCCACGATCACGCGAACTTGGAAAGATCCAATATCCAATGTAATAACGAATTCTTCATTGCTCAATCTTGGGCACCTCCTTGCCCGAGAATCAAACTGTGCTAAAGTCCAATATGCGCAATGCTAAGGGAAAGGGAGGAATCACTTACAAACCATATTCAACAGCCAAGGAAGATTTACCTTTTAAGCCGCTAATTTTTCTTCTTGTTATACTTGCATATTTTTCCAATTAAAGAAAAAGAATGACACCGCTAAGCTCCTTCCTTAGCCTTATGATCCGGTATGAACCAGACGCTTTCCAATAAAAAAAGCGTTCCACTGGGGTGCTTGTAAAAGGAAGGGTAATAGAGCATCATTTCGGAAAGATTGCGGACCCTGACAAAAATCCGATGCTTCCGTTTGCTGTCAATCTCAACCTGGTCTGCCTGCCCGGAGACAGGACGAACCGTCTCACATTCTCTGCGAATGCTACCCGGCAGTTTGGCCAGTTGGAGAACAGCTTGTCTCAACGTCGAATTTGAAGGCTTCCATCCCTCAAAGACAGGTACAGACGCTTCCACCGAAGCCGTGCGGTTCAGGAGAATCGTTCCGTCGGAAAGGATGGGAAAAAGTTCCTGATCGCTTGACCGGAACATGGCTACGGGCGTTTTTTCCTGAACCTGTATGTAGATCTGATTGGGAAATGTGGTGGTCACCGTGGCGTTTTTAATCTCCGGCATGGTTTCCAAACTTTTCTCTATGTGTTCTCTGTTTACTCCAAAATAGGAAATTCCTTTGAAAATCTTTGCCTTATGAAGAATTTCCCCTGAAGAAACCAGATGATTCCCAACAATGTCAATTCGCTCAATTTTACTCAGCGGTGACCGCAAGAATAGGACAATGAACATTCCCGTAAAAAAGAGAAAAATGAAAGCGAACATCCAAGGAGCAGGGGAACGTTTCTTTCCTACCCGTGAGCGAAAAGGGGGCACACGCTCAACCATGGTAGAGATCTCCTTTCCCGTACTTCACCTTCACACTCTTAAGTAAGCCCTAAGTAGTAAAAAAAATTAATCTTCCCTATATATTACCACAAAAAAAGTGCGTTAAAAGATTTTTTACACAAAAAACAGCGGCACAAATCATGTGCTACTGCATGATGAAAAGCCAGTTTTTCTTTCCATGATCCCGCCCAGTTTGTTGATGACGGTTTCGAAGCGTTCATAGCCCCTGTCAATATGTTCCGCTCCGGTGATATGCGTGGTCCCTTGCGCGACCAGTCCGGCAATGACCAGCGCCGCTCCGGCTCTCAGGTCGGTTGCGCTGACAGAGGTTCCGTTGAGACTTTTCCCGCCGCGAACCCAAACCGTGTTGTTGTCCAGCGTGACATCCGCTCCCATTTTTCTTAATTCATCCACATGTTTGAGCCGTGATTCAAAAATCGTTTCGGTCAGCATGCTGATCCCTTCCGCCTGGGTCAGCAGAACAAGCATTTGCGGCTGCATATCCGTGGGAAAACCGGGATAAGGTGCGGTTGCGATGGCAGGAATCGGTCTTAGCCTTTTCAGCCCTCTGACGCGAAGGGAGTTTTCCCCCTGTTCGATTTCGATCCCGAGGCGTTGCAAATGCAAAATGATGCTGGTCAAGTGGGAAGGAATGACATTTTCCAGGAGAACTTCCCCACCCGTTGCACCGGCGGCCGCGGCTAGAGTGCCAGCCACGATCCGGTCGGGGATGATCGTGTGGCTGACCGGCCTCAAAGAACGCACTCCGCGAATGCGTATTTCCGGGCTGCCCGCTCCCGTTATCTGCGCCCCCATCTTATTTAAGAAATCCTGCAAATCGCTGATTTCCGGTTCACGGGCAGCATTTTTCAGCACAGTGGTTCCCTCTCCCAAAACGGCGGCCATCATGATGTTTTCCGTTGCCCCGACGCTTGGAAAATCCAACACGATCTCATCGCCGATCAATTTCGAGGCATAACAGTGGATCACGCCCTCTTTTTCGGTCATTTGCACACCTAAACGCTTCAAACCGTTCAAGTGGATATCAATCGGCCGTTTGCCAATCGCGCAACCGCCGGGATGGGATATGCAGACTTGCTTCAATCTCGCCAAAAGAGGCCCCATTAGAAAAATCGAAGAACGAATTTTGCTCATCAAATGATCTGGAATCACATAGTTATTGATCAGGCGGGTATTTACACGGATGCTCGTTTGGTGGCGTATTACTTGCGCTCCCAACGCCTCGAGAATTTGGCACATCGCCTCAATATCCGAAAGGCGTGGTACATCGTGGATCTCAAATATGCCTTCCGCCAGCACGCACGCGGCCAAAATCGGCAATGCCGCGTTTTTGGCGCCCTGAACGCGGATCGATCCAGACAGAGGTTTACCACCTTCGATCACAAACCCTTCCAAAGTGTCACCTCCGTTACCCTTCACCCACCACCTGCACTTCCGGTTCCAAACGAACGTTAAATTTTTCCTGCACTGTATCCATGATATAGTTGATCAAATTTAAAACATCCTGGGCCGTCGCATTGCCGCGATTGATGATGAAATTTGCATGCTGTGTGGAAACTTCCGCTCCGCCGATCCTGTAACCTTTCAGGCCCGATTCCTGAATGAGCCTGCCGGCATAATCCCCCGGCGGATTGCGGAATACACTTCCGGCACATGGAAATTGCAGTGGTTGAGTTTGTCTTCGACGATCCTTATATTGAGCCAGTCGCGAAGCAATTTCTTCCTTGTCACCATATGCCAGCTCGAAAGTGGCTTCTGTCACAACACCCTTGATCCCGGTCTGCAAAATGGACGTGCGGTAACTGAACGCCATTTGCTCATTGGTCAGAGTCAACCATTCTCCATCTTCTTTTAACACTGTGGCCGACTGAAGAACACGGGAAATTTCGGACCCGTGCGCTCCCGCGTTCATATAGACGGCGCCGCCAACGTTCCCCGGGATCCCTCCGGCAAATTCCAACCCTTCCAGTCCCTGCTTGGCGGTCATGGAGGCCAGCAAGATGGTGGAATAGCCACCCCCGGCCGTCACTTTTGTTCCCTCGATCTGCAGGTAGTTAAATCCTTCATCGAGCTTGAAAACGGCGCCGCGAATCCCGCCGTCACGCACCAGCAGGTTGGAACCGCGTCCGATCGCGCGCCAGGGGATCTGATGCTCATATACAATTTTCATCGCCAGTTCCAGCTCTTCTTTGCTCCGCGGATAAATCAAAAGATCGGCTGGACCACCAACTTTCCAGGTGGTATGGCGGGACAATGGCTCATTGACTCGCACATCTTTTACTCCGCTGTTTTTCAGCTCCTCGACAATTTGTTTCATCAGTCTGTCCCTCCTATCCTAGCTGAATCATACAATCCACCCGAAACTGGTTTAACATAGTTTATGCCGCCGTGTTTTTTGTGTGACGGGAGCCCAATGCAGCCCCCGTCCTTATCGGTTAATGCCGGCAAATGCAATTTTTTCCAATTCATCCACCAACACCTCGGCTGCCTGCGGACGCCCCAGACGGCGAGCCGCTTCACTCATCTCATGATGCTCATCCGTATTTTCAACCAACCGCTTGATTTCGGTCCACAAATTTTCCCCCGTGCATTCGCTCTCGAGCAACATCTTGGAAGCCCCTTGCTCTTCCAGCCAGCGGGCGTTGGCTTCCTGATGGTTATTGGTTACATAAGGGGACGGAATCAGAATAGAAGGTAATCCGAGCGCTGTCAACTCGGCAATCGTCGACGCCCCGGCCCGTCCAACCACCAAATAGGTCGAAGCCAGCACATCGGGCATGTTATAAATAAAAGGCTTCACATCCAGATTTTCCATCTCGGGAATTTGCGCCCGGATCTGCTCGTAATGAACTTCACCGGTCACATATACAAAATGGGCTTGCGGCATCTCCTGCACATGCGGAACCATTTGCAGGACGGCCTCGTTGATCGCTTTGGCGCCCCGGCTCCCGCCGAAAATAAGGATAATCGGACGATGCGGGTCGGTGATTCCCAGCGATTTGCGGCCGGCAGCGGCATTGGCCTGCACCACTTCCGTCGCACGAGGATTGCCCGTAAACACAATCCTGTGAGCCCGTCCCAGATATTTTTGCGATTCTTCCAAGCTGATCGCCACGACATCGACAAAACGGGACAAAAATTTGGTCGTCAGCCCGAGCACCACGTTTTGTTCATGAATCAAGGTGGGAATTCCCAGCTGATGAGCCGCGTAAACTGCCGGTCCGCTCACATAACCGCCTGTTCCCACCACCACATCCGGTTTAAATTCTTCTATGTATTGTTTTGAATTCCGTACGGCCCGCAAGAATTTGCGAATCGTATTGACGTTTTCCCAAGAGATGCTCCGTTTAAACCCCTGGATTTCCACAGTATAAAAACGAATGTTCCCTTCTTTGGGAACAATGCGCGACTCTAATCCTTTTTCCGTACCGATATAGGCGATTTCCACCTCGGGATAGCGTTTTTTTACCGCTCTGGCAATGGCCAGTGCCGGATAAATATGACCTCCCGTACCACCGCCGGATAACAAAATGCGTTTCATCACTTTTCCCCCTTCAAGTTGATTTTATCGTTCAGTAAACCGGGAAAAATTGAGCAAGACCCCCACTGCCGCCAGCGTTAGTGTTAAAGATGATCCTCCGTAACTCAAGAACGGCAGAGTAATCCCTGTCACCGGGAACGCCCCGGAGACCACACCGATATTGATCACCGCCTGAATCATGACCATCGCCGTTATGCCGGCAGCCACCAGACTGGAGAACAGATCCGGCGAGCTGATGGCCACGCGGATTCCACGCCAAACGATCACCGCAAACAAGATCACAACGGTTGCGGCACCCAAAAAACCAAGCTCTTCCGCCAAAATGGAGAAGATGAAGTCTGTATGCGGTTCAGGAAGATATAAGTGTTTTTGTTTGCTCATCCCGAGGCCGAGCCCCATCAAGCCACCCGGGCCGATCGCGTAAAGGGACTGAATCAGGTGATATCCCGCTCCCAAAGGATCCTGCCAGGGATTGAGAAAGGCGACAATCCGCTGAATTCGATAGGGGGCAGCCAGAATCAGTCCGGCAAATCCGGCAACGCCGAGCATGATGAAAGCGAAGATGTGTTTCATTCGTGCCCCGGCTGCGAAAATCATCGTCAGCCCCGTTCCCATCAGAACCGTGCCGGTACCGAGATCCGGCTGCATCATGATTAAGCCAAAGGCTCCCCCCAGCAATAACAATCCCGGCAAAAAACCCTTCCAGAAATCGGAGATTTTATAGCCGGGATCGGCAAACATCTTTGCGAGAAAGATGATCATCGCCAGCTTCATAAACTCGGACGGCTGAATGCTGAAAGCTCCAATGCCCAGCCAGCTCCTCGCTCCGTTACGCAAAATCCCCACGCCGGGGATCAAGACGATGATCAGCAGAATAACACAGAGGATAAGGCCCGGTTTAGCCCACTCTTTAAACCGTCTGGGATCGATTTGTGAAATCCAAAACATCAGGAAAACGCCCAAAGCCGCAAATAAGAACTGCCGTTTGGCAAAGTAAAACGCATCTCCGTATTTGTGATAGGCAAAAGCGGCACTTGCGCTGTATACCATCAGCACTCCGATTGACAAAAGCAGCAAGATCGCAGCAACAATCACAAAGTCAGGAGTCAGGTTCCTTTTGTTCATGGGCGTTTTCACCTCTTACCGATTTGGGAAAAGCGATTTATATTTGAAGACTATGCACAGCTTGTTTAAATATGCTTCCCCGTTCTTCAAAAGAGGTGTATTGATCCCAGCTGGCACACGCCGGTGAGAGGAGAACGACGTCCCCTGCCGATGCCAGACGGTTTGCCAGGACAACTGCTTCATCCAGTGTGCTCACAGTATAAACTTCTTTAATATCTGCTTCTTTCCCTCGTTCTAATAAAATATCTTTGGTCTGCCCGTAAGCGACCATTGCTTTCACTTTTTCTTTCAACACAGGAACCAACTCTTTAAAATCGACGCCGCGGTCCAGACCGCCCCCGATCCAGACGACCGGTTCGGCAAAGGATTCCAACGCTTTCGCTGCCGCCTGTGCATTGGTCGCTTTTGAATCATTGTAAAAGCTGACACCATTTACCGTCGCGACATATTCCAGACGGTGCTCTACTCCCCGAAAAGTGCGGAGCACATCGGCAATTGCCGAAACCGGGCAACCGGCCGCCAGGCTGATCGCGGTTGCCGCCAGCGCATTTTCCAGATTAAACGTCCCTTTCAGAGCCACTTCGCTGACCGGCAATACGGGAAATTCCCGTTCATCCATTCTGGCCGTGATCATGCCGGACGATACAAATACGCCCCGCTCCACCTCCCGGGACCGGCTGAACCAATAAACACGGCCGGGACAATCGGCTGCAACCTGACGGCAGATTTCGTTCTCCAGATTAAAAATGGCCACATCCTCTTTCGTCTGGTTCAAGAACAATTTTTGTTTGGATGAAATATAATCCTCCAGCGTTTGATGATAATCCAGATGGGCCGGAAACACATTCAAAAGGGCTGCTATTTTCGGAGCGAAACGTTCGGTTCCTTTCAGCTGGAAACTGCTCAGTTCCGCGACGAGCCACTCATCCGGTTCAATGGTTTGCACCACATCCGACAACGCTTGTCCAATATTGCCGGCCACGGTATTTTTCACCCGGCCCTTCGTCAGCATTTGGCCGACCAGGGTGGTGGTCGTCGTTTTTCCGTTGGATCCGGTGATGCCGATGATCGGCCCTTTTGAGAGCAACCCGGCGATCTCTACTTCGGTAATGACGGGAATTCCTTTGCCGAGCGCCTGTTGCACCGGTTTGGCCCGATAGGGAATACCCGGATTTTTGACCACCAGATCGACTTCATCCGAAATCAGGTCATCGGGATGCCCGCCGCAAATCACTTGGATTCCGAGCGATTCCAACTCGTTTGCGGATTCGCATTCCGAACGCGGTTTCAACTCATTCACCAACACCTTTGCACCAAGGCGGTGAAGCAGCTTGGCGACCGCAGCGCCGCTTCTGGCAAGGCCGAGCACAATGACAAAACGGCCTGCCCAGTTTTGCACATCATTCATGATCTCATTAACACCTCGAGTACCACGCCGATTGCAGCGAGAATGAAGCTGATAAACCAAAAGGTGGTGACCACGCGCCACTCCGACCAGCCGCACAATTCAAAATGGTGATGGAGCGGACTCATGCGGAAAACGCGTTTTCCCCGCAATTTGAAGGAAGTGACCTGAATCATCACCGACAGGGCTTCAACCACAAACACACCGCCGATAATTGGCAGGAGCAGCTCCGTCTTGGTAATGACGGCCAGTGCGGCAATTCCTCCTCCCAAGGCAAGCGATCCGGTATCCCCCATAAATACTTTGGCCGGATGCGCGTTAAATACCAGAAATCCGAGCAAGGCGCCGACAACGGCAATGGAGAAAATAGCCACGGTCTGGTTGCTCTGCAACATTCCGATAATCGCATAGGCTCCGTAGGAACAAGCCGCTGAACCGGCGAGCAATCCATCCAGCCCGTCCGTTAGGTTTACGGCGTTGGAAGCGCCGATCATCATCAAAAGCAGAAGCGGCAAATAGAGCCAGTTGAGCTGAATCGTATAATCCGTTCCCGGAATGGTCACATCGAAAATATAGATATGCGCATGGTTGGTCCGTACCTGCAACAAAACCCAGAACAGCACCAAACCGATGAACAATTGGCCCAGAAGTTTCTGGTTGGCCGTCAAACCAAGGCTTCTTTTCATTACCACTTTAATATAGTCATCCAAAAAGCCAAGCACTCCATATCCCATGGTGGCGAATAACAGAAAAAATAAGTCAGCGTTCACAACAGGCTTATCACTGTTTAAAAGGGTAATACTGCTTAGCGGAATTGCCGTCAGAACAATGGAGGTAAGAATCAAAACACCGCCCATCGTCGGGGTTCCCGCTTTTTTCAAATGCGCTTGCGGACCTTCCTGTCGAATGCTTTGTCCAAACTTCAACCGTCTTAAAATCGGAATAATCATCGGCCCCAGTATAACTGCTACCCCAAACGCTACCGCGAGCGGGACCAAAATGATGCGAATATTGATATCCCCCATATTCCTTCCCCTACTCTCCTTCTGTTAATTTTTTTATGACACGGTCCAATTCTACCGCTCTCGACGCTTTGACCAAGAGCAGAATATCGCCGTTTCCTTCTCTATTTAAACGATCAGACGCTTCTTCAATCGTATCGAAATGATCTATCACTATCGGGCGGACCGGCACGGCGGATTTGGCTCCTTCCCCGATCCATTTCCCCCGCTCCCCAAGCGTGTACAGCCGGTCGATTCCTTTTTTCACCGCATAGACGCCGAGGTCGGTATGGTACATTTTCTCTTCCGGCCCGATTTCGCGCATATCCCCCAACAGAGCCCATTTCTTCAGCCCCGGCTCCAATTCGCTGAGGAGATCCAGCGCCGCTCGCATCGATGTCGGGCTGGCATTGTACGAATCATCGATGATTTTCATACCGTTGGCAGCCTGCTTCAGTTCCAGCCGCATCCCGGTCAGCTTCACAGCGGCGAGGCCCTCTTGGATCTCTGATTCGGCCATTCCGAGATAACGGCCCACCTCAACCGCCAGCAGGGAGTTTTTCACGTTATGCCGGCCCATCAGAGGCAGGTAATATTCGGTTTGATATTTCCTGGAGCGGAATCTCATTCCCCGTACGCCTTCGATTTGAACGTCCACCGGGGATTCGTCCGACTCTTCCCCCCAGCCGACGCGAATCTGCGGGTGGTGATCCTCTTTCAAGAACTGCCGCAGCAAAGGCTCATCCCCGTCAAAAATCAGGGGGCCATTCTCTTTAAGTCCTTCTTTTATTTCCAATTTTGCCTTGGCAATTCCTTCCCGGCTTCCGAGATGCTCCAGATGGGATTCGCCGATATTGGTAATCACCGCCACATCAGGGCGAGCGATCCGCGAGAGAACTTCGATTTCTCCGGCGTGATTCATCCCCATTTCAACAACCGCTGTTTCCGTTTGTTCCGGCATGGACAGCAGTGTGAGGGGGACTCCTATATGATTATTTAAGTTTCCTTTGGTTTTATGCACGTGATATTTAACGGACAAGACCGTTGCAATCAGATCTTTCGTCGTGGTTTTGCCGTTGCTCCCGGTTACGGCAACCACCTTGACCCCGCTCTCTTCACGATACCTCGCCGCCAGCTGCTGCATGGCCAGCAACGGTTCCGGGACGAGAATAAACGGAATTTCCCGGTTCTCCGGAACAGGCCGATCCTGACTCCACAGGGCAGCGGCAGCCCCTCGCTCAATCGCGTCGTCGATAAACCGGTGGCCGTCAAAACGCTCACCGCACAGCGGAACATAAAGCTGATTTGGCTCAAGCTGACGGGTATCTGTCGACACCCCGCGAATCATCCGATGTCGGTCGGCTGCATTGCCCGCCCATGTTCCACCGGTTACCTCGATAATCCAGTCACATGTACGTTCAATCATGCTTCTCCCCCACTTTGTCTTTCACGCGCTGTAATCGCTTCGCGCGCAACTTTCCGATCATCAAACTCGTGGCGGACTCCGTTAATCTCCTGATAGGTCTCATGTCCTTTTCCGGCAATCAGCACGATATCCCGTACTTCCGCCCGGTCAATGGCAAAGCGGATCGCCTGCCGACGGTCGGTGATCTTCACATAACGATCCTGAGCATCTGCAGGAACCCCTTTGATCATATCAGACAAAATCGCATCCGGGTCTTCTGAACGCGGATTATCCGATGTAAAAATAGCGAGATCGCTGTATTTTGCCGCGATGGCAGCCATGATCGGACGTTTGCCGCGATCCCGGTCCCCGCCGCAGCCAACAACGCAATAAACCTTGCCGGTGGCAAATTCGCGGATCGTGGTCAACGCATTTTCCAGGCTATCCGGCGTGTGGGCGTAATCGACGAGAACGGTATACGGTTGACCGAGTGAAACCGGTTCAAAGCGTCCGTTCACACCGGGAATATTGGTCAGACTTGATTGAATCACCTCCAGGGAAACGCCTTCGATCAGGGCTACACTGATCGCCGCCAGCGCATTGTAAACGTTGAATTTGCCGATCAGTTTCAAGCTGATCTCCGCTTCACCGCGGAATGATTTCAGGGTAAAAGTGGTGCCGTCCTGTGTAATGCGAATGTTTTCCGCCCTCACATCCGCAGGGTTTTCGATGCCGTAGGTCACAACCTGCGCAGGGGTGATTTTCTTAAAATAAGGTGTAGCTTCATCATCCGCATTCAACACCGCACAGGCATGATCTGCGGGTTCGGAAGCATAGTGATTGCCGAGCTGGCTGAAGAGCAACCCTTTTGCTTGGCGGTACTCCTCCATCGTCTTGTGATAATCCAGATGATCCTGGGTCAGGTTGGTAAAAACGCCGATATGAAAACGGCAGCCTCTTGTCCTCCCCTGATCGAGGGCATGGGAGGAAGCCTCGATGACTGAATACTCACAACCCTCGTCACGCATCATCCGAAATGTTTTCTGCAAATCGACGACCTCGGGCGTGGTATTTTTCGCCGCGAGAACCCGCTCGCCGATCTTCGTCTGAATGGTGCCGATCACCCCGGACTTATAGCCGGCGCCGGCCAGCAATTGCTCGATTAAATAGGTGGTAGTCGTTTTCCCGTTCGTCCCGGTAATGCCGATCAATTTCAATTCCTCGGTCGGATACCGGTAAAATTCTGCTGCCACGATCGCCATGGCGCGCCTCGAATCCGGAACCATGATGACCGGCACCGGCGCAGTGACCGGTTTTTCCACCATGAGCGCAGCAGCTCCATTGGCCACCGCCTGCTCGACAAACCGGTGTCCATCAACGTTAAACCCTTGCAGGGCAATAAAGAGATCTCCCGGTTTGACCTGGCGCGAATCGATCTGGATGCCGGTGATCTCGGTATCCGGGTCTCCACCCGCCACCGTATGTAATATTAGCGGTCGGATCAACTCTTTAAGCAGCATGTTGTTCCTCCTTTGAGAAATACAAAAGACAAGACAAAATGCCAGGGTTTAAACCTGGCATATGTTTATAACACATACCCTATTTTAATCCCCTTTGCTGGTTTTGTCACTTCCAATGACTACTACTGCGGTGAACAGCCAAAAACCGGATCTGCGCCAATAAACAAAAGGGCCATGCCCTATGCAAATTCTGGCGTTTGCATTTTGTTTGCAAATTGTTTGCAAAGAGATCACAAAGATTCCATCCTGTATTTGTCTAATTCCCTAAATAAATCTTGATGGTTGATCCTTTCTTTACACGAACGCCGGGCTTGGGCATCTGATTGATCACTTTTTCTCCCGTTCCCACTACCTGGAGCGGAAATGAAAATAAACTGTTGCGAATCCGGTCGATATCTTGTCCGATCAGATTTGGAACGGATACGATCGGGGTCGTGAGCGGAGTCTGTTCCAGCGGGATTTGCTTTGTCCGCTTCGGGATTTTCAAATAACGAAGCGAATCTTCCAAAATATTTCCCACGATCGGGGCTGCAACAACACCGCCGAACTGGATCCCCTTTGGATTGTCGACAGCAACATAGACGACGAGTTTGGGATCGTCCGCCGGGGCAAAACCGATGAAGGAGACGATGTGATTGTTTTGCAGATAATGTCCGTCAGGCCCCACTTTCTGTGCCGTACCGGTTTTCCCGCCGACACGGTAGCCATCGATATACGCTTTGTTCCCCGTCCCGCGCGCAACAACGCTTTCCAGGGCACTCCGGACAATCCGGGAAGTCTCTTCCGAAATCACCCTGCGCCTCATCTTCGGCTGAACCTTTTCAATTATTTTGCCGGTTTCAGGATCGATCCAAGCCTTCGCCAAGTGGGGAACCATCAATTTCCCTCCGTTGACCGCAGCGGATACGGCCGCCACCTGTTGAATCGGCGTCACCGAAACCCCTTGCCCAAAGGAGGTCGTGGCCAGCTCAACCGGGCCGACCCTGGATTCCTTAAATAAAATCCCCTTCGCTTCTCCGTTTAAATCAATCCCCGTTTTCTGTCCAAAACCGAATTTGCGGATATAAGCGAATAAATCCTTCTTGCCTACGCGCTGCCCAAGCGTCACAAAGCCGGGGTTACAGGAGTTCTCCACCACCTGCAAAAACGTTTCGTGCCCGTGTCCGCCCGCCTTCCAACATCTCAGGCGCGCTCCGCCGACCATGATATAACCCGGATCATTAAACCCTTCATTCAAGTTGACCTTATGCTCCTGAACAGCGGCAGCCAGGGTAATGATTTTAAAAGTGGAACCGGGTTCATACGTTTTCCAAATTGGCAGATTGCGGTTGTATACCAGCGGATCGGTTAACTGATATTGATCGGGCCGGTAGGTGGGGCGGCTGCTCATCCCCAAAATTTCTCCCGTATTGGGATCCATCGCGATCGCCAGGACACTTTCCGGCTGATACTTGGCCATCGCTTGATCCAGTTCCCTCTCGATAAAGGTTTGGATATGATAATCGAGCGTCAGTTCCAGATTCAGTCCATCTTTCGGCGGTGTATACCGGTCATGCCCGCCCGGCAGCTTATCTCCGCTCGCTGTCGCGCTAAATGAAACATACCCGGGGGTTCCTTTCAATTTATCATCATAAACCAGTTCCAACCCTGCCAATCCCTGATTGTCACCGCCTGTAAATCCCAGAACGTGGGCCGCCAGGCTTCCGTAGGGATAGTATCGCTTGCTGTCCTCTGTCACCGCGATTCCCGGCAAACGAAGCCCTTGAATTTCGCGCGCTTTTTCTTCTGATATTTTCCTGCCCCACGGCCGGATCCAATTAAACAGCGTGCGCTTTGTGATCTGCTGGTAGATTTTCTCTTCCGGCGCATCCAGGATTCGGGCCAATTTTTGCGCTGTTCCTGCCGGGTCCTTGATCTGGGCCGGTATCGCGATCACGGAAGGAGAACTGATATTATAAGCCAGCTTTTTTCCGTGCCGATCCAAAATGTCCCCCCGTTTTGCCTGAAATGGGATATCACGGCTCCACAAGTCTTTCGCTTTTTCAGCCAACCATACTCCTTCAAACAATTGAACATAGGCCAATCGCCCCAGGAGGACCATAAACACGAACAAAGCGATCAGAAACAATGAAAAGAGCCGCCTTTTCGACGTCATTCTGCCGGCCATTTTTCCCCTCTCCTTCTCAAAAGCTCCTTTATCAAAAACTATGAAGCTAGAATAGAAAAAATGACGCCGGCCCATAAACACATATGTTCTTTCAACGCAACCGCAGTAGGGATGCACTGCAAAGAGGCCATCAGCATCAAGGGGGCACCACGCACCGGCTGCAAAGCTGACGCAGGTGCATTCCCGACAAAAAAAGCCCGACCCCCTATGGGCCAGGCTGGAAACCTCTATTTGATTGACTCGGCGAAGCTCTGATCTGGCTGAACATGCCTGATTTGCAATGCCGCTTTCATAATGTTCCGCGCAACCGGTGCGGCCACGGTTCCTCCCGAACCGGAACCGGTCGGGGTTGTCGGTTGGTCAATCGCGACATAGACGACCAGATTTGGATGATCATAAGGAGCAAAACCGATGAATGAGACCATGTATTTCCCTTTGAGATAACCTTTTCCCTCAGGATCGGGAATCTGTGCCGTTCCCGTTTTCCCCGCTACCTGATAGCCGGGAATTTCAGCTTCAACCCCCGTTCCATGTGCCACAACATCACGCAAAAGATCTCTCACCTGTTTTGCCGTTTCCGGCTTGATAATGCGGTGTCCCTCAGGTTTGTACTCCTTCACTTTTTTCGACAATCCGCTGTCCCACTCTTCCTTAAGCACATGCGGTTTCATCAGGATCCCGCCGTTTGCGATCGCACTGACTGCTGCCACTTGTTGAATCGGCGTAACCGAAATCCCTTGTCCAAAAGCGGTTGTTGCCAACTCGGCCGGATACAAGTTTCGGCCGTAATAAACGCCGCGGGCTTCTGCCGGCAAATCAATGCCGGTGCGTTTTCCAAAAGAATCGGTAATATTGCCGAAACCAAAGCGCGCAATATAATCGACCAGCTTGTTGCCCAGCATCTGACCGAGACGCACAAAAGCTACATTGCTTGATTCTTCGATTCCCTGACGGTACGTGATTCTCCCCCAGCCGGTTTCGTTCCAATCCCGGATCACCTGATCCCCAACGCGGATTGATCCGGACTGGTACAAGGCATCCGGATGAAACACACCCTCTTCGATCGCTGCAGCCAATGTGACAATTTTAAACGTGGAACCCGGTTCAAATTGGCTTTCAATCGCCCGGTTCCTCCGGTTATCATCGTTGATCGTTTCCGCATACCGGTTAGGATCAAACGTCGGTCGGCTGGCCATCGCCAAAATTTCACCCGTTTTGGGGTCGGCCACAATCGCCGTTCCGCCTTTTGCCTGATAATTCCGAACTGCTTCATCCAGTTCCAGTTCAACCTGCTGCTGAATGCGGGAATCAATCGTCAACACCAGATCTTTTCCCGGTTCCGGCGGAGTATCTTTTGACGGCTTATCGGTGATCATCATTCCGTTACGGGCTTTTAAATACTTAATATAGCCCTCTTTGCCCCTGAGCAAGCGATCATAATATTGCTCCACCCCGCCCACCGCAACATCATCATAGTTTACATACCCCAATACGTGCGCCGCTTCGTTCCCGTTATATTGGCGCATCGTTGTCGGGAAAGCATAAATGCCCTCAAGCTGCCCTTGCTTGCGCAACGCCATGACCTTGTCGTAAACCGGCTCCGGGTATTTATAATGACCGTCCGCTTTCAACTCGACGGATTTTTTGGATGAAGTCAACAGTTTATACAGGGAACTTTCGCTGATCTTCAGAATCGGAGCCAAAACCAATGCTGTCTTGTGCGGATTTTTCACTTGTTTCGGATCTGCCAGAAAGATATAAGCGTCCACTTCCCAAGCCAATGGTTGCTCTCTCGTTCGGTCGTATATGGTGCCTCGTTTGGGTCTAAGCTTATCGTCATAAATCCATTTTTTTTCGGCGTCTGCCAACAGTTCATTATGATCGAAGGTCTGCAACCAAAACAATCTCCCGATGATCACGCTCAAACAAAGGATCCAAACGAGCCCGATGAGAAGAGAACGCTTTTTGCTCTCCTTGAACATCGAACCCATGATTCAGCCTCTCCCATCTTCGACTAGCGTCAGTTTGGTTTGTTCGCTGCCGTTATCCGGCTACGGCCGAATCGAAGGCAAATATTTTGGAGCGGTCAACTGGAGCCCTTTGCTTTCGGCAAACTGCTGAATGCGCTCCACACTTTTCAACTTCAGAATCTCTGACTCTAACTGAAGGTTTTCCTTCTGTGTCTGGGAAATCTCGAGTTCCGTATTGCGGATGGCCACATTTAGCTCTGTCGCCTTGGCATATCTCGACAGAACGGAGACCGCCAAAGCGACGCATATGATCACGCTGAACAAATAGAGCATTTTCTCCCCGACCGGGAGTGCTTTGCTCGGAGATGTTGCCCGTTTCTTTTTTGTTTCTGTGTAAGGCTTCTCGAGCGGACGGGCCGTTGCAGCTTGAAAACGATCCTCTCTCATTATATAAATCCTCCTTACACTGCCAGCTTCCTTTAACCCTCTTTTATTCTCTCTGCTATGCGCAATTTGGCCGATCGCGCTCTCGCATTTCTCTCTATTTCTTCGGCGGACGGCAAAATCGGCTTCTTTGTAATAATGCGCAAATCCGCTTTTTGATTGCATGTGCAAACCGGAAAATCAGGCGGGCATATACATCCTTGTGCATGTTTTTGGAAAAACTTCTTGCAAATCCGATCTTCCAATGAGTGAAAGGTGATCACGGCAATTCGCCCGTTCGGGCCGAGCACTCGGAGTGCAGCTGCCAGCGCATCTCCAAAGGCGTTGAGTTCATCGTTTACGGCTATGCGAATCGCTTGGAAAGTACGGCGGGCTGGATGGGGACCTGTTCTCCTTGCAGGTGCAGGAATCGCTTGTTTGATCACTTCTACCAGTTGATGAGTGGTTGAGATCGGCATTTTTTCTCTTGTGTTTACGATCTCTTTGGCAATTCGCCGAGAAAATTTTTCTTCTCCATATTCGAACAAAATCCGTGTCAGCTCTTCCTGGGACCATTCATTGACGATGGTGTAGGCGGTGAGCTCACTTGTTTCATCCATTCGCATATCGAGCGGTGCGTCGTGCTGGTAACTGAATCCGCGCTCGCCAATGTCCAATTGGGGCGAAGAAACGCCCAAATCAAACAAACATCCATCCACATGGTCGTATCCCAGCTCTTTTATCACTTGATCCAGGAAGCGGAAATTGCTTTTCACCAAATGAAGGCGGCATTGCGCATCCTGAAGCCGCTTCCGGGCGTGATCCAGTGCCATCTGGTCTTGATCAAGGCCGATCAGAACCCCATTCGGTTGAAGCCGCTCGGCGATCATCCTGCTGTGCCCGGCACCGCCCAGGGTACAATCCACATAGATGCCATCCGGTTTAACGCGAAGTCCATTTACTGCTTCTTCTTTAAGTACCGTTTCATGCAAAAACACATTCATACATCCTTCATTTACAAATCCAAATCCACGATGCTTTCCGCAATTTCATTAAAAGACTCTTCCGAGCTGCTGTAATAGTCCTCCCACAGCTCTTTGCACCAGATTTCCACACGGGTGGAAACCCCGATAATCACGCATTCCTTTTTAAGCTTGGCGTAGTCTCGCAGATGTCCGGGAATATTGATCCTTCCCTGCTTATCCTGCTCGACTTCGCATGCTCCAGAGAAAAAGAAACGGGTAAACTTGCGTGCGTCAGCTTTCGTGAATGGAAGTGATTTAAGTTTCTGCTCTAATTGTGTCCACTCTGAGCCGGGGTATGCAAATAGGCACTGATCCAGTCCACGGGTGATCACAAAGGTTTCGCCCAATCCATCGCGAAATTTGGCAGGCACGATCAATCGGCCTTTATCGTCGATGTTGTGTCGATATTCACCCATGAACATGCCAGTTTGCCTCCCCTCGCTCCCCCTTTTCACCACTTCCCTCCACTTCCCACCACATTGCTAATTATACCACACGCCCATTAAAAAATCCTGCACCCGCGTGCAGGATTCCAGAAGTTTATTTCCATTTTTTGGATAAATTATAACTGCCAGCTGGCCAAATATTTCTCTTGCTCTTCGGTGAGACGGTCGATTCGGATTCCATTGGCCTCCAGGAAATACCGGGCCACCTGTTCATCAATCTGGTAAGGAACATCAATCACTTTGCGCCCGATTTTGTCATGGTTTTCATGCACATACAACAGGCAAAGGGCTTGCAGGGCAAAAGTCATATCCATGATTTCCGCCGGATGACCGTCGCCCGCCGCCAGGTTGACAAGACGCCCTTCGGCCAGGAGATACAACTTGCGCCCGTCAGGCAGCAAAAACTCCTCGATATCTTTCCGCACCACCCGTTTGCTGACCGCCATTTGTTCCAATGCCGCCACATCGATTTCCACATTGAAATGACCGGCATTGGCCAAAATCGCACCTGGCTTCATCACGTGGAAATGATCAGCGCTGATCACTCCTTTGTTCCCGGTGGTGGTGACGAAATAATCCCCGAACTTCGCCGCTTCTGCCATCGGCATCACAATAAAGCCGTCCATATGGGCTTCCGTCGCCTTAATCGCATCCACTTCAGTGACGATCACCTGCGCGCCAAGCCCCTTCGCACGCATTGCCACACCGCGTCCGCACCAGCCATAGCCGACGACAACCACTGTTTTGCCGGCAACGACCAGGTTGGTGGTGCGATTGATCCCATCCCAGACAGACTGCCCGGTACCGTAACGGTTATCAAACAAAAATTTGGAGTATGCGTCGTTCACGGCCACCATCGGGAATCGCAGCTCATCCGTTTTTTCCAGCGAACGGAGGCGCAGGATTCCGGTGGTCGTCTCTTCACATCCTCCTTTGACGTTTTCCAGGAGATCGGGACGTTCCGAGTGCAGAATGCTGACTAGATCCCCGCCATCGTCAATAATCAGATCCGGTTTCGTTTCCAATGTTTTGATCAGGTGATCTTTGTATTCTTCCGGGCTCGGATTATATTTGGCAAAGACGGTAATCCCCGATACAGCGAGAGCAGCAGCGATGTCATCCTGTGTGGACAGCGGATTGCTCCCCGTAATAGCAACATCGGCGCCTGCATCGCGAATCAGTTCCGCCAGGCAAGCTGTTTTTGCTTCCAGATGAAGCGAGATCGCCACTTTTTGCCCGGCGAGCGGTCTTTCTGCCGACAACCGTTCACGCAGCCGATTCAAGACCGGCATGTGCTCACGGGCCCAGTCCATTTTCAGGCGGCCATTCGGAGCCAGATTGAGATCGCGAACTATGCTTTTTTCCACAGGATTCATCATAATCCCCCTTATGTATGAGATAACAAAACTGAAACGGCGATTTTACAAGATAACAAAATGATGCCGCAAAGCTCGATCAATGTCAACGAAAGATGTTTCCACCAATTCATCGATCCAGTTGATCCCGTATAAGTTCCAATACTGAATCACATTATAGACCCGCTCTTGCGGTTTCCTGTCCGGCCTGACCGAGGCAATCAGCTCATCCCATTGACGTAAGCCTGCCCCGTGCTTCGTTTCGATCGCTTTTTTGGCAAAGCGGTAGAAATAGTCTATCTGCGCCAAAACCTTCTCCTCGTTTTTACGGCCCATCTCCCGCATATTCATGCCGATTTCCCCAGCCAGTTCATCGGTCAGCCGGCGGTGGAGAGCCTGAATGGACTCTTTGGCATGCAAAAACCGGCTTTCCAGCTCCGGAGGCTTTCTTTCTTCCAGCCATTGGGCCCTCTTTTCTTCGAGACGGCTGAAAACATCCATCCAAGACAGGGAAAAATCATTGATTCGCTTTTCCGCCAGCCGGTCGATTAACGTCAACTGTTCACGCGGCAGCACAATGGGCATCTCCAGCCCCATTTCGCGAAAAGCTTCCCGCAGTATTCCCCAATAGGCAATTTCACCGGGCCCTCCGACAAAAAAGAGAACCGGGAACAGATACTCTTGCATTAACGGCCTTGTGATCACATTGTTGCTGAATCGTTCAGGGGCCGTTTCCGCCAGATGGAGCAATTCTGCTTCCGTAAAGCGGTGACCCGTTTCTCCTGCCTGCCAGACCTCCCCTTCCCGGTACAACGGATAGCGTTCGCCGTCAATCAGGATGAAAAGGTTGGCTTGATTGTCCTTCAGCTCGACCGGAGCCGGGAATCCCCACTGCTCCAGCATGATCGTTTTTTCGGCAACGTGTTGCAGCAGCCGGGGGCTTTTCATAATCAATTCCCTGAAAAAGGGGCTTTCAAGTTTCCTCAGCCCCGGGTCCGCCGAGTCGATGAGCACAAGCCCCCATTTTCCGAAGAAATCGTGCATCACTCTCGCAAAAAAACGGGTCCACGAAAGCGGCTCCCCAATCAATTGCTTCATTCTGTCAAGCCACTCTTTTTTATGCTCATGATCAGGCAGCAGACGTGCGAGCGACTCCAGCCAGGAATGGGTTTCCTCCGGGGTGAGAACGTAAGCAGAGACCGGCTGTTTCGGTTTCCCTTTAACTTCCAGTTTCACTTTGCGCGATTTGTTCTCCGGGTGATCAATCCAAATATGATTGACCTCCTCAAAATCATGATCTTCGCCGGCAATCCAAAAGACAGGGATCACCGGGCGGTTCAGCATTTCCTCAGCCCGCCGGGCCCATTGGATAACGGTGATCGCCTTGTGGATCGTATAAAGGGGACCGCTTAACAGACCGGCTTGCTGACCGCCGATCACAACCAAGCTGTCCGGATTTTTCAACCGTTCCAGATTGCGGATAACCGCCGGATGAGACAGCTCCGGTTCCAGATAAGATTGAAGCGCCTCAACTAATCTGAGGCGCGGTGCAGCCAGCCCAGGCCGCATTTGATCCAGGTAGGAAACGCGTTTGCTGATGCTTTCCTTCTCCCAGGGTGTATATGCATAAAAGGAACGAACAAATACCTCATTTTCAAGATAAGAATGAAATAAACCCGTTCCTTCTTGAACGTTAATGGTTTCCAGCTTCATATGGAACTCCTTCTTCAAAATAAGCTTAAAAACCTACATTTATAGTATATCATGAACAAAATGATCAGCTGAAATGACTTATACCTCTTTCTGTCTATTTAAAGGCAACAACAAACTGACAACCAGCCCCAGCAACGACACGCCCGCAGCAAACAAAAGCATATTGCTCTCGGCCGCTCTCTTCAACGGATCGGTCAAAACCGCCGACCTGATACTAAATGAGCTGAACAGCCTCGCCAGCGCCGTCAAGCCGATGGCCCCGCCCGCCGTGCGAAACATCCCCAAAGCCGTTAATCCATTCCGAATCTGCCTCGGCGACACCCAGGAAAATAAAAACTGGTGTACAGGGGCAACCAATGAAAAGCTGAAACTGAATCCCAGCATAACCAAGGCGGAAAAGAACCAAATCCCGTGATTTCCGAAAGCCAGAACGAGATAGGAAACCGCCGCCAGACTGAATCCGAGCGACATGGTTCGCCTTAAATTCCATTTGCGGGTCAGACCGTGTATCAGCGGCAGCGAAAACAATACACAGAACAGGATGAAAGAGAGCAGTGCCCCGATGCCGAAATCATTCGACCGGGTCACCCGAACCAGCCATACCGGCACCAAAAGCAGGGCCACCCAGGCAAAGCCGCACAGCGCCACTTGTAAATATAACAGCCAGAGCCGCCAGTGGGCAAACAGGTGGGGGTCAAAAAAAGGCTGTCTCTCCTGGCGTTCCACCATAAACAGAGGGACAACCATGCCGATGGCCACAATCCATAAGGGAAGAACATCCCGGTCGAAAAAAGCGGGCAGGCCTTCCAAAAAATCGGTACTGGACACCGCCGTCATCAAAAACAGGATCGTCAGTCCGAAGAAAAGAATCGACTCACCCGAAGCTCCTTTTACCCGCCGCGGTTGATCGGGCAGGCTCCATCGCCTGACAATCAGGAGGAGCAACAGGAGTAAAAGCAGGTGGACAAAAAAGACTGAACGCCATCCCAGTTCATGCGCGAAGGAAACGGAAAGCAAAGGCATGAGAATAAACCCGAATCCCAGTCCGAACAGGATGACCCGCTTCCCCCATTTGCCGGGGCGGTTCAAAAAACGGCGGGCATAGACGGAAACGCATGGAACCAGCCCGCTGGCCCCGACAGACTGAATTACCCTTCCCCACATAAACCAAACCCATTTTTTCGCCAGAATCGCTGTCAGTGACCCAAACGCCAGAAAAGCGACCGAGAGAATAAACACCTTTGTGCGGCTGGTATTCACCGCCCAGCTGTCCATGACTGGAAGCGAAAAAGAGAAAAAAGCCATATATAGGGAGATCACCCATATCGTCCAATGGATGGGCAATCCGTACTCCTTCATGATAAATGGCAAAACCGGTGTGACCAAAATGGCATCCACCGTACCCAATATAATTGCCAGGACAAACGTTTCAAATGAAAAAAACCGCTTTGAACGCGCCAAAATACCCCCTCCACGATCAATGGCAAACCGAAAGCCCGGCTTCATGTACGGATAACAGTTTGATTGCTTTTCGCTGCTCAACCTTTCTTATTATAACATTTGTTCTTCCTTTTCATGGATCAGATTCACAAGACGCAAATTGACCGGTGTATCGATCCGGTGTTTCCGGCCAAGCCGTACAATCGCCCCATTGATAAAATCGACCTCCGTCTTATTCCCCCTCATGACATCCTGCAGCATTGACGAAAAGTTTCCTGCCGTTTGTTTGCAGACGCTTTTCACCTTCTCGTCCAGATCCGCATAGGATAAGGGAATTCCCTCCCGGTTCGCCACCAAAACCACTTCATGTAAAATCTCTTTCCACTCCGCTTGATACTCGGGTGAGAGGAGTGCTCCGTTTTTCACCCCGTAAAGCGCCGTCAGTGGATTGATCACACAATTGACAGCCAGCTTTCCCCATATCTTATGCAATATTTGCCGATCATATAGGATGTTGCACCCAGCTTGCTCCTTCAATATGTTTATCCAGCGCAAAAGCAGAGGGTGAGGTTTTTCCTCTGACGGGGGATATAAACCGATGGACGTCTCTCCCCTTCCCGTTCCGCGAATCACGTTGTCTCCTTCCCTCAATGCCCCCTCGGTGGTCACCGACAGATAAGTCCAAGGGCGATCTGTCAGTCGGGCAATGTTCTCCTGATGCCCTAATCCGTTTTGCCAAAAAATAATTTGCGATTCCGGGTGAGTTCCTTTTTGAATCACAGGAAGAATGGCCGACAAATGCGTTTGTTTGACCATGACAAGCAACAGGTCGATCTTCCCTTCAGGCATCTCATCACTGCATACGGCATGACAAGCACGTTGTTCCGTTTCTCCGCCCTGGCCGATAAAGCGGATTCCTTCGCGATTCAGCAATTCTGCCTGCTCCTTTGTTCTAGTCAACAGAAGCAGATTTTCCCCGAAAAGCGGCTGCATTCGCGCTCCCCACAGCAGTCCCAGTGAACCGGACCCCAGAATAGCCACCCGCATTTTATTCACGCTCCATTTCTTTTGCCCAAGGCAGATTTCTCGTTTCTTCCATTTGAGTATAACAAAAGTAGCCTTACAGGCACAGATATATTCATGTCAAACCTGACAACCCGCGGATGCAAGTAAAATCCGGAGGAAAACGCTGATCCGTCCGTTAAGAAAACATGCCAATTACTTAAACGACTGCCGGAAGTGGTCAACTAGCTGAAGCCCTTTGCCGTATATGGAGCAAAGGGCATTTACTGTCAAATCGCATCCCCAAACCGTCATTTGTCTTTACTGTTCCCTCTCTTCAACAGGCACAGGCAAATCGGCTCAACCAAAGATTATCTGCGGAAGATCGTTTCCACGCTTTCCTTTTTACCACGTTTTCAGAGACTGCATGGCATGGCAGATCCCTTTGGTTTTCGCATAAATTTCCTGATAAATCTCAAAGAGCGCCTGGTATTTCTTCACTGCCTCCGATTGCGGATAAAACGCCGAAGACGGGCGGATAAACTGTTCTGCACATTCCTCGAGCGATGCAAACCAGCCGCAACCGAATGCCGCCAGCATAGCTGCACCCAAAGCAGGTCCCTGCTCGCTTTCCAGTTTGATCACCTCGGCGCCAAAAATATCCGCCTGCATTTGCAGCCAGCATTGGTTTTTGGCTCCTCCGCCGATCGAGATGATCCGGTCAATCGCTTTTCCTTCACTTCGGAAAATCCGGATCGTCTCATGTAGCGAAAACGTGATCCCCTCCATAACAGCCCTCACAAAATTCTCTTTGCGATGAGCCGCATCAACTCCGATGAAACTGCCCCGGATCGCCGAGTCGGCGTGCGGTGTTCGCTCTCCAAACAGATAAGGAGCGAAGAGCAGCCCGCCGGAACCGGGCGGAACCTCGTTAACACCTTGCAACAATCCTTCAAACGTTTCATTTTGGAAAAAAGTCTCTTTAAACCAGCTCAGGCTGTAACCGGCGGAAAGGGTAACGCCCATAGCATAGAAGGAACCGGCTTTGGCATGGTTAAAAAAGTGCACTTTTCCTTTGAAATCCCGCTCCTTCTGATCTTCATGGGACAGAATGACGCCGGATGTTCCGATACTGCACAACGTGATTCCTGGCGATAAAATTCCGGCCCCGACTGCCCCGCAAGCATTATCCGCCCCGCCGGCAAAAACGTTTGTCCCCCTCCGCAACCCGGTCAGCTGCGCAATCTCAGGAAGCAAGGTGCCGACAAATTCGTGGGACTCCACAAGAGGAGGACAAATCTCCGGCGGAATTCCCAACTGGCGGCAAATCTCCGCACTCCATTTCCTTTCCGCCACATCCAAAAGCAACGTCCCGGCCGCATCCGAAAAATCGCTGCAGATCACTCCGGTCATCCTGAACCGCAAATAATCCTTGGGCAAAAGAAATACCCGGGCCTTCTTGAAAATTTCCGGTTCATGCTCCTTTACCCATAAAATTTTGGGCAGTGTAAATCCCTCCAACGGGCGGTTCTTTGTGATCCGCAGCAAATCCTCTCCCAATGCCTCGGCAATTGCTGTACACTGCGCAGTGGTTCTCGTGTCATTCCAAAGAATTGCCGGACGCAACACCTGATGGTGATCATCCAACAGCACTAACCCGTGCATCTGCCCGGAATAGCTGATTCCTTCAATATCTGCGGGGTTGACGCGGGAAAGGGAAAGCAGCTCGGACAAGGCCGATACCGTTTGCCCGACCCATTCCTCCGGATCCTGCTCGCTGTAGCCGGATTTCATCTGAATCAGCGGATAATTCTTGGAAACCTCCGCGCAAACCTCTCCCCTTTGATTGACCAAAATCGTTTTGACACTGCTGGTTCCCAGATCGATCCCGATTACATATTTCATCTTTTCACCTCTTGCTCCAGCATGTTTCCCACAAAAAAATCGCCCCTTTCCCGACTCCGGCATTTATGTCCGCCCCATGGGTGCATCTTCGCCCGGCGGAAGGGAAGGAAACGGATGGACATGCCCCTTTTAAAATAAGGAGCCGGGCAGGGCTCCTTTTCTTGTCAGACCGGGTAGACAGGATGTTTTCGTTTGCTGAATGTCATCTGTTTCGATTCATATGCGGCAAAGCGGGCAATCAGCTCATCCCGCAACCGCTCGGGAGCAACGATATCATCGACGATCAGTTCACTCGCCAAACGATAGATGTCGATATCCTTTTTATAATCCTCCCGTTTCTCCATGACAAATCGGGTTCGTTGCGGCTCCTCCAACTCAGCGATTTTATTGCTGTAAACCGCATTGACCGCCGCTTCCGGCCCCATCACGGCAATCTGCGCCGTTGGCAGGGCGAGGCAGGCATCCGGTTCAAAGGCGGGGCCGGCCATGGCATACAAACCCGCTCCGTACGCTTTGCGCACGATGACAGAGATTTTGGGAACCGTCGCCTCCGACATAGCCGCAATCATCTTCGCCCCGTGACGGATAATCCCGGCCCGTTCCACCTGGGTTCCGATCATAAACCCGGGTACATCGGCAAGGAACAGGAGCGGAATTTGATAGGCATCGCACAGCGTGATAAAGCGGGCAGCCTTGTCGGCCGAATCGACGAACAAAACGCCGCCTTTCACTTTGGACTGATTGGCCACCACCCCGATCACCCGTCCGTTCAAGCGGGCGAAGCCGGTAATCAGTTCACGGGCGAACAGAGCTTTGATTTCAAAGAAAGTACCTTCATCCACCAGGCTGTGAACCAGTTCGAGCATATCAAAAGGCGAATTTTGATGATCCGGCACGATTTCGGCAATGGGTCGCGCTTCCGGCGACGGCTGCTTCGGTTCTGCCATCGCCGGTTTACCGAGATAATTGGCCGGAAAATAGCTCAGATAACGCCTGGCCGCGGCGATCGCCTCTTCTTCGCTCGATGCCAGCACATCACCGCAGCCGCTCACGGAGCAATGCATGCGGGCGCCTCCCATCTGCTCCAATGTCACCTTTTCGCCAATCACCATTTCCGCCATCCGCGGCGACCCCAGATACATGCTGGCATTTTTGTCCACCATGATGACGATATCGCAAAAGGCGGGAATATAAGCACCACCGGCTGCCGACGGGCCGAACAAAACGCAGACCTGCGGAACCATGCCCGAAAGTTTCACCTGATTATAAAAAATCCGTCCCGCCCCTCTGCGCCCGGGAAACATTTCAATTTGGTCGGTGATGCGCGCCCCGGCGGAATCAACCAGATAAATGATCGGAACCTGCAACTTCTCTGCCGTTTCCTGGATGCGAATGATTTTCTCGACTGTGCGGGCCCCCCACGATCCGGCTTTGACTGTTGAATCATTGGCCATCACGCATACCGTTTGGCCGTGAATCCGGCCAATCCCGGTCACCACTCCGTCTGCCGGCAAGTCCCCGGCCATGAAGTTGGCGAACTTTCCGTCTTCCAGCTGAACATCATCATCAAAGAGCAACCGCAGCCGGTCCCGTACAAACAGTTTTTTCTGCTGCTTCAGTTTTTCATGATATTTCGGAGCACCGCCGGCCTCAATTTTTTCAATCCTTTCCTTCAATTCCTCGGACCATGTCTCTTTCATTTCGGATCCCTCCCCGCGTCTATTCGCCAGTATAGCGTGGTTTTCTTTTTTCTTTAAAGGCGGCCAACCCTTCCAGCCGGTCTTTTGTCGGGATCAGCGTCTCGTATGCCTTGGTTTCCAACAGAAGACCCGTCTCCAGATCGGTCTCCAGACCACGGTCGATGGCCAATTTGGCCTGAGCCAAGGCCAGCGGTGCATTCTCTTTGATCGCTTGTGCCCACTCGATCGCTGTTGTCAGCGTTTTCCCCCGGGGCGTTACCTGATTGGCCAGGCCCCAGCGCTCTGCTTCCGCTGCCGTCACCTTCCTGGCTGTGAAGATCCATTCTTTTGCTTTCGTTTTTCCCACGAGTCTCGACAGGCGCTGCGTCCCTCCGGCCCCGGGAATGATGCCGAGCGAAACTTCGGTCAACCCCAGCATGGCATGTTCGGCAACGATACGAAGGTCGCAGGCCAGAGCCAGTTCCGTTCCCCCGCCGAAAGCGGCTCCGTTGACCGCGGCGATGACCGGCTTCGGCATTTGCTCAATTTTGGTGAATGTATCGCGGATCAGCCTGATAAAGTGACGAACTTCGTCCTCCGACATCGTACGCCGCTCCTTCAAGTCCGCTCCCGCAGAAAATGCTTTCTCCCCTGCTCCGGTAATGATCACAACACGCGTCTGCCTGTCGTTTGCCAATTCTTCCGTCACCTGCGCCAGTTCGCTCAATACGGTCCGGTTCAGGGCGTTGTGCACTTCGGGGCGGTTGATCGTTACAATGGCCAAGCCCTCTTTCTTCTCAAGCAAAATTGAAGGCATCCTTCTCCTCCTAACTTTTTCGTTTTTTGCTTCCCACATAGCTTTTCAGCACCTTGGAAGGAAGCGCTTTCCCAAGAATCCGCTGGGCGGTCAGGCTCACATCACACAATCGCTCCAGGTCGATGCCTGTTTTGACGCCCATTCGCTCCAATGTATAAACCAAGTCTTCGGTCGCCAGATTGCCTGCAGCACCCGGAGCATAAGGGCAGCCCCCCATTCCCCCGAAGGAAGTGTCCAATGTGGTGATGCCCAATTCCAGAGCCACATAGGCATTGACCAGCCCCGTTCCTCTTGTATCATGAAAATGGCCGGCGAGCGTTTCGGCCGGAAACTGGCTCAGCAGTGCCTTGAGAACTTTTTTCACATCATTGGGGGTGGCCACACCAATCGTGTCGCCCAGAGATATTTCATAAACCCCCATCGCAAACAACCGTTCGCATATTTTTGCCACTTGCGATATGTCCACATCTCCTTCATATGGGCATCCAAACACGGTGGAAACATAGCCGCGAACTTTCTTCCCTTGTTGTTTGGCCAATTTGGTCACTTCTTCCAGAACCGGGTAGGTTTCTGCAATGCTCTTGTTGATATTTTTGCGGTTATGTGCCTCGCTGGCTGACATGAAAACGGCAAATTCATCCACTTTTGTCTCCAGCGCGCGCGCCAGCCCCTGGCGATTTGGAACGAGCGCTCGATAGACAACAGCCGCATTGGAAGGGAGTTCACTGGCCAGTTGTTCCGCATCGGCAAGCTGCGGCACCCACTTGGGGTGAACAAACGAGGTGACCTCAATATCCCTCACCCCTGCGGCAATTAGTTTCTTGACAAGAATTTTTTTCGCATCGGTCGGCAAGATCACCGCTTCATTTTGCAATCCGTCACGCAAGCCGACTTCAACAATTTTTACCTCCATTGAAAGCCACCTCTAGCTTTCCACGCTCAGCACGAGCAGAACTTCTCCGTCTCCGACAAAAGAACCCTCTTCCACCTTGACTTCGCTCACGATTCCTCCCTGTTCCGCCTGCACGGGCACCTCCATTTTCATCGATTCCAAAATCACTACATCCTGGCCGGCTTCAACGCGATCCCCCGGTGCCACCAACACGGATAAAACAGTACCTGCCATGCTCGCAGTAACCTCTGCCATTCTCTTCACCTCATTCATTTTTTAAATCCGCAATCAATCCAGTATGATAATGGCCGCGCACAAAATCAGGATGCTCCAAAATGCGCAGCAAAAGGGGGAGATTGGTTCTGATGCCTTCAACCCGAAAACGCTCAAGGGCAAACCGACTTCGCTGGAGCACCTCCATCCGGTTGCAACCGCTTACAATACATTTGGCAATCATCGGATCATAAAACGGGGAAACGGTATTCCCTTCTTCCACCCCCGCATCGACGCGGATGCCGTCCCCTGCGGGAAATTGAAACGCGTTCAGCTTGCCCGGCGAAGGATAAAAGCGCACGGGGTCTTCGGCATAAAGGCGGAACTCGATCGCATGTCCCTGAAGCGGAATCTCCTCCTGTTTTAACTTAAACGGTTTCCCTTCGGCCACGTCGAGCTGCCAAGCGACCAGGTCAAAGCCGGTGATCGCTTCCGTTACCGGGTGCTCCACCTGCAACCGCGTGTTCATTTCCAGGAAATAAAACTGCTCGGACTCATCGAGGATAAATTCAACCGTTCCCAATCCCAGATAGTTGACAGCTTTGGCGGCCCGAATCGCCGCATCGTACAGCTTTTGTCTCGTTTCCTCCCTGATGGACGGTGAACGGCTCTCCTCGATCACTTTCTGGTTTCTCCGCTGAACCGAACACTCCCGCTCATAGAGGTGGAGTATATTGCCAAACGCATCGGCGGCGATCTGCACCTCGACGTGGCGGGCCCGCGGAAGCCATTTTTCCAGGAACAGCTTCCCGTCGCCAAAATAAGCCTGCGCCTTTTGTTTGACTGATGAAAAGACAGAACGCAGCTCTTCTTCTCCCCGGCAAACATGCATACCGATTCCGCCCCCGCCGGCGCTCGCCTTGATCATGACAGGATAGCCCCATTCCCGCGCCAGTCGAACCGCTTCTTCCGCAGAGGATAAAGCACCGCTGCCGGGAACCACCGGAACCCCTGCCTCGATCATCGTTTGTCTGGCCGTCACTTTATCTCCCATCTGCGCAATGGTGAACGGCTTCGGCCCAATCCAGGTCAGTCCTGCTTTCAGCACCTGCTCGGCAAAGGAGGCATTTTCCGATAAAAAGCCGTAACCGGGATGAATGCTGTCCGCCTCGGTCTTTTCTGCCGCCTGCAAAATGGCCTCCACCTTCAAATAACTCTGTGCGACCGGCGGCGGGCCGATCGGAACGGCTTCATCAGCCATCTTCACAAAGGGCAGATCCCGATCCGCATCGGAGAAAACCGCGACGGTCTTCACCCCTCGTTCCCGGCATGTGCGCATAATCCGACAGGCGATCTCTCCGCGATTGGCGACTAACACTTTTCGGATTGACATAGCCCACCTCATTCCCAGCATAAAGTTAAATGATAAAGATATAAAATCCTATTCATCATAATGTTCGACAATAAATAATTTTTGTCCTTCCCAAATCATTCGGCCATTTATGCTAAAATAAAGTTGACTCTGGTAAAACTCTTGGTATCAAAGGGGGAAAAAGCATGGAACCCTTGAAAGTCGAGCAGTTGAAGATCAATTACAAAACCTTGGAGGAGTTCCAAAAATTCAACGAATACGGACTCCCTGAGCTTTCCATGCTGGAAGATCTGGAAGCCAACATCGTAGAAAATAACAGTCAGTCCCCTTTCTACGGCATTTACCGCGACGGTCAGCTGGCCGCCCGCATCAGCTTATATCGGGTCAGCGCCAAATATGACTGGTATTTTCATCCCAGCCAGGACTATTATGAAATTTGGAAACTGGAAGTGTTGCCGCAATACCGCGGGCAAGGACTTGGACATGCGCTCGTCAGTTACGCAAAAAGCTTGTTCTTGCCGATTAAAACCAATGCCCGCAACCGTTCTGATTCATTTTGGAGAAAAATGGGTTTCCAACCCGTTCGCTACAACCCTGAGCGCGATCGCGGGGAAAGCCCGTATGTGTGGCTTCCGCCCGGGGTAGGCCTGAAAGAATAAACCGATTAAAAAAGACCCACATGCGCCTTTTAATGCGGGTCTTTCTTTATCCGGCTATTTATCCACATGCTGCAGATTGTCGCTCTCTTCCGATTGGAACTTCCCTTCTTCATCATTTTCCTCACCGAGCAACGCCATGCGACGGGCCCGCTCCATAATTTGTACCAGGGTGCGGTAGTCATCGTTGACAAGGCGATAATCGCTTTGCACATGGTTGAGCTGGTCTTTCATTTCCATGTTTTCCTGTTCCAGTTTTTTCAGTTGCCGCTCCCGTTCCTCCAGCTCTTTTTCCAATTGTTTTTGCTGCCGTTTCAGTTCGGTCACTTCATTTTTATACTGCCTTAAGAAGCGAATGATATTTTCAATGGAGTAAGCCAGATCCTCCCCGGCAAGCGCACCGCTTTTCATCCGCAGCGAGGCCGATCGCCCCCTTTCCTGGGATCTTTTTTGCCGTTGGGACTTGGCAATCTGAATTGCAGCCTCATACTTTTTTCTCACTGTACTGTTCCAACGAAAACCACAGGCAGCCGGAGTTCTGCCCAACTTTTCCGCTACTTCTTCAAAAGCGGAAAGTTGTGTTCCTCCTTCGCGAATATGCCTGAGGGTCACCTCGGCCAACACCATGTCATCTTCAGGCGTCCAGGCATCTTGGCGCTTTACAGCCATAACGGTACCTCCTATCCTCCTGCAAGGACTCGCAAAACTTCCTTCACTTAACTGTATGCAAATGATATAAATCATAGTATATGGATCTATTAATTTTTATTACCAGCTGGAAGTGGAAGTATACCTGACCTTTCACGCACGATGACATGGTTTTCCCGGCCGTTTTTCTTCGCCACGGATTATTCTTTTTTTGCTCTGGTTCGGTTCAGAAAGGATTCTACCGCCAGTCGATGTTCATCGGATTCCCAGCAGACGGCGCAATGCTCTGCCTCCAATTCATATGTGCCTTGTTCCCGTTCTCTCTCTATCTTGTCAGCCACCTGCTTATACGCCCGAATGACGGAAACAGGCGCTTTCGTCAACTTCTCGACATAGCTTTCCACATGGCTTCTGAATCCATCCTCCGGCAGCAGCGCATCGACGATCCCCCATTCCTTCGCTTCCTCTCCGCTTAAGATCCGTCCGGTTAACAGGCAGTCCAATGCCCGGGTTCGACCGATCTTCCGCATTAAACGGCCGGCGCCGCCCCAACCGGTCGTGATTCCCAGATTCACCTGAATCATGCCGAACTTCGCTTTGGGGGAAGCCAGACAAAAATCACAGCTGACCACAATTTCACACCCTCCTCCGACGGCAAACCCTTCCACGGCCGCCACCGTCACCAGCTCAAGCCGCGCAATCTCTTCCAGCAGTGCTCCCATGCGGCGCATGACGGGAAAAATCTCTTCCTTCTTGGTCCACTGGTGAAACTCGGACACATCGCCTCCGGAGACAAAAGCTCTCTCATCTCCCAAAAATACGATCGCCTTCAGGTTCCGGTCGTTTTTCCATTCCCTGATAACGCTTTCCAATTCACCGATCATGGCAAGGTTCACCGCATTGCGGACATCAGGCCGATGAAAGCGAATCCAACCGGTTTGCTTCTGTTTGTGAACAACAAGTGTCTGCATTATGAACATCCTTTCCGCATTGCTTGATAGCGAATCGCCGCTGAGGGTATAATAATTTTGAAATCTCGGTGAAATGGGATTGCCTTGAAGGAAATACATAGAAAGGAGTAGGGCAGATGGATCAAATGTTTCGGGTCCTGGGATTTTGGACGCTTGTCATCTCGCTGATGTTCCTGGCAGGGCAAATGTACATTCCCGCCATCCTCTTTATTGTGCAAACGATTCTGTTTATTGCTTTTGGCTACATGAAGTTTACAGAAAAAACTTACATGTATCTGTTCGGCGGGTACATGTTTGTCTCTTTTTGCGGGATGGTATGGTATTCGACATTTATGATGCATTAATGCTTCACGGCTCCCATTCACTGCGGGAGCTATTTTTCTGTAAAAGTCCATGATGCCATGCCAGTGCCCTCATGCCCCTCCGGGTTTGATCCGGTTTTCTTCTCTCCGGGTTCCGGCGATTGCCTGCCGTTTTCATTTGCAAAAAAGAGCCAGTCGAATCAAACTGGCTCTCTTCATTTCCTTATTTTTCCTCTATGCTTGGAATCTTCACATCCGGATCGACATCGGCCTCGTAATCGATGCCTTCTGTTTCAAAGCCGAACAACTGGAAGAAATCCCGGCGGTAACCCTCGATGTCGGAAATCTCCCGCAGCGTCTCGTTATTAACACGATCCCATCGGTTGAGCACTTCTTTTTGCACATCTTCCTTCATTTCCAGATCATCGATGCGAATTCTTCCCTGCCCGTCGACCGGCACTTCTCCTCCGGCATAAAGACGATCGGCAAACAGCCGGTACATTTGTTCGATGCAACCCTCATGCAAGCCTTTTTCTTTCATCACCTGATAAAGGAGCGATATGTAAAGCGGTACAACGGGAATTGCGGCGCTTGATTGCGTGACAAGGGCCTTGTTGACGGAAACGTAGGCATGTCCGCCGATTTGCTTCAGTTGGGCATCCAGATCATGCGCCGTCTTTTCCAGATCATCTTTTGCCCGTCCCACCGTTCCTTCGCGATATACCGGATAGGTGATTTCCGGACCGATGTAAGAGAAGGCGACCGTTGTTGCTCCTTCAGCCAGTACGCCGGCTTTCAGCAATGCATCGATCCACATTTTCCAATCTTCCCCGCCCATGACGGCAACGGTATGGCGGATCTCTTCTTCAGTCGCCGGCTCAATGGTGGTTTCCGACACTTGTCCGCTGTGAAAATCGACCGTTTTGTTGGTGTAAGATTGCCCGATCGGCTTGATCACGGAAGAGAAAACCTCTCCCGTTTCCGGATGAACCCGTTTGGGAGCAGCCAGGCTGTAAATAACCAAATCCACCTGCCCCAAGTCTTTTTTGATCAGGTCGATCGTTTGCTCCTTGATTTCCTTGGAAAAGGCATCGCCATTGATGCTTTTGGCAAACAAACCGGCTTTGGCCGCCTCTTTCTCAAATGCGGCGGAGTTATACCAGCCTGCGGTCGCGGTGCGGTTACCGGAGCTCGGCCGTTCAAAGAAAACGCCGATCGTATCGGCACCCGCCCCGAAAGCGGACACAATTCGGGAAGCCAGCCCGTAGCCGGTGGAAGAACCGATTACGAGCACTTTTTTCGGCCCATTGATTTTCGGTTGGCTTTTGGTATATTCGATCTGCCTGGCAACCTGCCTGGCACACCCTTCCGGATGCGAAGTCGTACAAATAAATCCGCGAAATTTCGGCTTAATAACCATCTTTCAACCTCTTTCACTCGTGATTAAAAAAGATTTTGGCCACGGTTGATCTCTAATCCTTTAGACTGAATCAGGATGCGGAAAGATTCTCCCATCGCCTGGGGATGGATGAGTTGTTTGATCGCCCGAACCCGTTTGGCCTCCGGGCTGAAAGGGTCAGTTGGCACCGCCGCAGGCAACAACCCGGCGATTCCGCTTTGGAGCAGGAATTCGGCTTGCGTAAGATTGGCGACCATCATCAACCCTTCCGACTCCCCCCATTCCTCCAGCAGGGAAAAGTTCACATCACAGGTAAGATCGATTTCTCCGGGAGTTTCCAGGATGTCCGGAATCACCCGATGCTTGCGGTAACCCCGGAGCGTTCCCTTTTTTTGTTTCAGAACCCGGGTGGACGCACCGTAATCGATTGTGACCAAAATCCCCTCGTTCAGCCAGCGGGCCACTTCCTGCAGCCATCCGCGGGCTGCCAGCGGAACCTCCAGCATCTCACCGTCGCGAAGATCGCTCCCCAATTTTAACAGATCCGCGGAATCCGTTCCAAGCGGAATCCACTTTTCCGCCAGTTTCCGATCTTCTCCTTTTGACACCCATGATTCCAGGAGCAGCCCCCCATCTTTTTTTATCCGATGAACAGGGAAGGCGTCAACCAGTTCATTGCTATAAATAAAAGCCACTTTTACGGGCGGAATTTCCGGCAATCGCCCGTGAATGCAGTAGGAAACCGGCAAAGCAGCGAGACGTTCACGGGCTGATTGCCGGTGAAACGGGCTTATTTCCACCAGATGAAAGCGGATCTGTTCCGGCGGAATGCCTGCATCGCAGAGCCCTTTTCCCACCTGTTCGGCCAGACGGCCATCGCCCGCGCCCATCTCCACTACGGCCCATTCGCCAACCGAAGCGAATCGCCGGATCCACTTCGCATAAAGCCGTCCCAGTACCAGCCCGTACAGCTCTCCCACATGGGCATTGGTAAAAAAATCGCCTTCACGTCCCAGTTTTACTCGATCACGCTGATAATAACCCCATTCGGGATGATAGAGGGCCAACTCCATATATTGCGCAAACGGAATTCTCCCCTCCGGGCTCTCTTCAATCTGTTTGAGGATTTCTGCCAAAAGCGGATTTTCCATCATGACTCCTGTTCCGAAAAGTCGAAGACGGAAGTGCTCAGATAACGCTCACCGGTATCCGGCGCCATGCAGAGTACGCGTTTTCCTTTCCCCAGGCGTTCTGCCACTTTGAGTGCCGCCCAAACCGAAGCACCGGAAGACGGGCCCACCAAAATGGCTTCTTTGCGGGCCAGATTGCGTGTGGTTTCGATGGCTTCTTCATCGGAAACATGAAAGATTTCATCATAGATATCCTGATTTAAAACCGGTGGAATAAAACCGGGACTCGTTCCGGGAATTTGGTGCGGTCCTGGTTCACCACCCGCCAGTACGGGAGAGTTTTTCGGTTCGACCACGCCGATGAACAAATTCGGCAGTTTTTGCTTCAGATATTCCCCTGTCCCGGTAATCGTTCCGCCGGTTCCGGCCGTTGCGACAAACGCATCGAGCCGTCCCTCCATCTGCTCCCAAATCTCCGGTCCGGTCGTCAGGCGATGCACTTCCGGGTTGGCTTCATTTTGGAACTGGTAAGGCAAAAAGGAATTGGGAATTTCTTTGGCCAGCTCTTCTGCCTTGCGAATCGCGCCGGGCATCCTTAAATGTCCGGGGGTTAAAACCACTTCGGCCCCATATCCCTTTAACAGACCGATCCGCTCACTGCTCATCGTATCCGGCATGACCAGAATCGTCCGGTAACCGCGGGCCGCCCCGACCAATGCCAGTCCGATCCCCGTATTTCCGCTCGTCGGTTCCACGATCGTCGCCCCCGGCTTGAGCCGGCCGCTCTTTTCGGCGGCACGAATCATATTGTATGCCGTGCGGTCCTTCACACTGCCGCCGGGATTAAATTTTTCCAACTTCACATAGACTTCTGCCCAGTCGGGCTTCACCAGCCGGTTTAAGCGAACGACCGGAGTAGCGCCGATCAAGTCCAGAACCTGATCGGCCGTCCGGGCAAAAGGCATGGTTTTGCCTGTTACTCCTTCGTTACGGGACCCGTCCATTCCAGCATTCCTCCCTTTAAGTTATAAAGCTGCGAAAACCCCTTGCTATGTAGAACATGGGCAGCGATGACACTGCGGCGCCCGCTCCGGCAGATGAGCAAAATCTTCTCATCTTTGTGCGGATTCAATTCCGCGAACCGCTCTTCCATCTCGTCGTGCGGAATGTGGATCGCTCCGGGAATGTGCCCCTCCTCATACTCTTCACTTGTTCTCACATCAACCAAAACGTATTTTTTTCGTTCCGATTCATCCACCTGGCTGAATTCGCCCGCTTCAATATCTTTATAATGTTCCATGATATCATCCTCCCAGTCTAATGCCCCGGCAAAACCGAGTTAATATATAATTCCAATTGTCCATGGATGAGCGGACCTTCGACCCTTTTTGTAATTTTACCCTCAGGGTCGATCAAAAGAGAAGTGGGAATGGGACCGACTTTGTACAAATCCACCACATCCCGGTCATGGTCCATCAGGACGGGAAACGTCAGCCCGTATTGACGGGCGAAGGCGGAGGCAGTTACATTCGTCTCCGCGATGTTCACGCCGACAACCGTAAAGCCCCGGTTTTTATACTCTTCGTAAGCTTGCTCCAAGACAGGCATTTCTTTTCGGCAGGGATCACACCAGGACCCCCAGAAATTGAGCAAAACCGCTTTTCCCTTCAAATCGCTCAGTTTCATCTGTTTCCCGTCCAGGGTTTCCAGCTGAAAATCGGGCGCTTTCTCCCCTGCTTCCGGCTTGTCGGCCTGATCCTGGTTCATCGCCTGGTATAAGGCGATTCCCACCAAAGCGACCATGAAGAGAAATAACACGCGGCGGACCCAATATCGCGTCTTTTTGTTCATAATCTCACCCGTCTTCACCCAAAATTGTAACAAAAATTATCGATTTTGTCTGTTTTGGTCACCGGGGCGGGGAACACCGCTCAGAACCCGGTAAATCCGGTGATGCTTGTCAACCAGCTGGCCAAAGCGGACATCTGATCCGTATAGAGGAGAATGCCAAACAGCACCATCAATCCTCCCCCGACTTTCATCACTCCCGCCGAATACTTCAAAATCCAGCGAAATCTCCCCACAAAAAACGCCATCACAAAAAACGGGATGGCAAACCCCAGCGTATAAGCAGTCAAATAGGCCAATTTCACTTCAGGATGAAGCGCGGTCATCATAATAATCGAGGCGAGAATCGGACCGACACAAGGCGTCCAGCCGGCGGCAAAACCCATCCCCACCAAAACCGATCCCAAAAAGCTGACCCGTTTTTTCGTTGTCTGCAACTTATACTCCTTCAGCAAAAAAGCCGGCTGAAAGACACCGAGCACAAACAAGCCCATGGCCACGATCAAAACGGCGCCCAGCATGCGAATCAGATCCTTATACTGGCTGAACAGCGTTCCGAGCAGACTGGCCCCAAACCCCAACGCATAGAAAATGACGGAAAATCCCAATATAAAAAAAAGTGTGTGAAACACAACGGTCCTGGTTATGGTCCTGCTTCGTTTTTCATCTTTGAGCTGAGCCACTGATACACCGGTGATGTAGGATAGATAAGATGGGTAAAGCGGCAGAGTGCAAGGCGAAATAAAAGAAAGCACCCCCGCTCCGAATGCGATCCACCAGCTGATATGCTCCACAGAACTCTCTCCCCTTTTGTCGGCGGTCATTTATTTGGCCAGTTCGTCAATCATGGAAAACAGCGCCTGTTCCTTCATCCCGCCTACAAATTTGTGCAGGATTTTCCCGTCTTTTCCCACAATGAAAGTAGCCGGCACTCCGAAGAGATGATACTGATCAATTCCCACCGTCTGTCCATTTTTAGCAGGGTCCATGGCAACAGGAAACGTGAAGTGATTTTGTTTTACAAAGGAGGAAACCTCTTCCGGCTTCCGCTCCATCGCCGTCAAATTGACCATAATGAAGTTGACGCGGTCTTTGTAACTATTGAACGCTTTTTGAAAATAGGGCATCTCTTGCTTGCAATATCCGCACCACGTCGTCCAAAAGTTCACCACCGTCGGCTTGCCCCCGTTTTGCGCCAACTCAACGCTCCGGCCATCGAGGGTGGCCAGTTTGAAGTTCGGGGCGCAATATCCCTCTTCCGGCTGCGGCTCCCCCTGACAATGAACCACTTGCAGGGCCGCCTCATCTTGTCCTTTCGCCGAATAAAACCAGAATGTACCGGCCACCGCAACGACGATCAGCAACAAAACAACCACATTTCTCCATTTCATGCAACAAACGCTCCTTCATTACATCATGGAACGAAATCGCTCCTTTTCACAAGTATTTAACTTTTTTGCGATGGATAACCCTCTTACAACAATCCGGTTACATAAGGATTGTGCATCTGTTCACGCCCGATGGTCGTCTCCGGCCCATGCCCGCACAGGACTCTCGTCTCCTCCGGCAGATCCATCAACTTTTCGGAAATACTGTGCATCAGAGTTTCATAGCTTCCCCCCGGCAAATCGGTACGGCCGATCGAGTTTTTAAACAACACATCGCCGCTGAAAATGGTGGTACCCCATACGTACGTGACACTGCCCGGCGAATGCCCCGGTGTATGCAATACGCGAAAAGTTTCTCCAAGCAGCGAAAGCGTTTCCCCACCGTCAAGAAGGTGTTCCGCCGGAGCGCAGACGATCGCGGGAATTCCCGGAAACAGCCCGGATCCATTTTTTTGCGGTTCCGTCATCCAATCAGCTTCTGCGCGGTGCAAATAAACAGGCGCCTTGGTCAGCGAACGCAATTCTTCCACCCCGCCGATATGGTCAAAATGGGCATGGGTTAATAAAATCGCTTTCACGGCAATTCCCAATTCTCCAATGCGCCGAAGCAAGGAATCCGGCCCCATGCCGGGGTCAACCACCAATCCCTCTTTTGACTCCTCATCATACATGAGATAAGCATTCGTCATGGCCGGTCCGAGCACAAACGTTTCAATTTTCATTTTTATGTACCTCCAAAGTGTCCTGATCCTCAACCCCCATTCTACACCGAACGGGGAATGACTTCAAAGTGAGTACATGCCCGCCCGGGGAACAGGACAAAATAGGAACAAATGAAAACGGAAAGGAAGAAAAACGGATGACTTGGAAGCTGAAATGGATCGGCCTGCTTGCTGCTTTACTCGTCCTAACCGGTTGTCAGCAGGAAAACAAGCCGCCAGCGAATCAATCCGCTCCGCCGTCGGGCAAAAAAATCCCGCAAACCGTTGAAGTCAAGCAAACCGCTCCCGAACCGAAACGGGATCAATCCCCGCAGGCGAAAGCGGACCGGCTTGCACAGCTGGCAATGCAGGTTCCCAATGTCAAAAGCGCTTCGGCAGTTGTGATGGGAAAATACACTTTGGTGGGGATCGCGCTTGACCCGACACTTGATCGCGGCCGTGTCGGCACGATTAAATATACGGTTGCCCAAGCGCTCAAGGAGGATCCGTTGGGAGCAAATGCACTCGTTACCGCGGACCCGGCTTTAACCCAGCGCATTCGGGAGTTGAGTGAGCACATTCGCCAAGGGCATCCGGTCGGCGGTCTGATGAATGAACTGGCGGAAATCGCCAACCGGATTGCACCCCAACCTTCCCGCGAAACGGAAAGAACCGAACAGGCGCCAAACAAGATGAACCAGGAACGCCTCAATCAGAGCAGACAAGCACCGGCCAGATAAGCCGATCAAGAAAAAGCAAACAACGAATTCACTCCGTTGTTTGCTTTTTCGTTAAGTTAAAACAGTGCCATGCCAAAACGGTTGTAGTATACTTACTGTTGGATCATTTAAAAAGGGACAAAATAAAAGAAGGAAGATACGGAATGAGAGTGATTTGTATCCTGTGTGAACAGAGTTTCAAACCGGACAAATGGACGGAGAAGAAAATCAAAAAACATCCGCACCTGATTCAGATTTGCCCTGACTGCCATGAACGCATCAAACAGAAAACACTTGAACGGCAGAAAAAAAAGATGAACATCAATCAGTAAACGTTTGATTGTACTTTGGTTCAGCCATGATATCCTTGATCAGTTGTTCCGCCGCTTCCCGCGCAAACGACTCGGTATGTACCTGACCATCCAGCTCGTATTGTACGACATAGCGGTCTTTTTCCGCCGTTTTCTCCAGGTTGGTCACCTGATGGTCTTCCCGCAGCATCTCCTCAAAAAAATAGGCGGTATCCCGGGCAGACCGGTCACTCGGTCTCGCTTCCCAAACAATTTGAATCTGCAACCAATTAAAAAGCGCGTCTTTCAGCTGCATGGAATTTCTCCACCCCTTTTCTGCTCCTGAAGGCATTTTCAATGCATCTTTTCCGTCTTCGCTCTTTCATTTTGCTTGCGAACCGCGTACAATCTCAGCCTTGTCACGGCGATCAGGATCACGGTTACCGCCAAAGCCGGGATCATCGGAAAGTCCATATAGTGAAAGAGCGTCAGTAAGCCGCACCCCACCGCCAGACAAACATAGACCAGCACCGATTTCAAAACGGGAAGCCTGACGGCAAACGCCGTTTTGTAGATAATCGCCGTAAGCGCCAGTATGATCAGATAGGCCGCCAGCGGCGGGAGCGAGTGAAGCCAGGTGTTCACATCGGCAGCCATTTCGCATCTCTCACTTTCTCATGAATTTTTCAACTGGTGAAGATAGCGAATCTCGTCCCCATATTCCGATTCATCGTCAACCGGCGTTTCCAGCACGACCGGAAGACCTTCAAATTGCGGCGCTTTCAGGAACAATGCCAGCGCATCAGCACCGATTTCCCCTTTTCCGATCTTCTCATGGCGATCCTTCCGGCTGTTAAACGGAACCTTGCTGTCATTGAAGTGAATCGCCGTCAAATGTTCCAGGTAACCGGTCTCTTCCATCTCTTTGACTAATTCTGCAAACGTATCGTGATTCCAAATCCCGGCGGCAAACGCATGGCAGGTATCAAAACAAAATCCGATCTTTTCCGGCTCGTCCGTCCGGTTGCGAATCTCGGTCAGTTCGCGGATGGTCAGTCCCAACTCGCTGCCTTGCCCAGCCGTGTTTTCCAGAAGCAGTTTCGTCGGCCCGTCATAGTCGCGCAAAATCAAATTTAACGTCTCGACCATGCGCTCACGGCCAAATTCTTCTCCTTCACCCACATGCTTTCCGCAATGGACAACCGCTCCAACCGCCCCGAAAGCTTCCGCAATCCGAAGATCCTCCTTGATGGAGCGAATCGTCACTTCCTGCAAATCCTCTTTGGGGGTGGACAAATTGGTAATATACGGCGTATGGGCCACGAGGGTAATTCCCTGCTCCTCGCAGTATTCCCGCCCGCGGTCCGCATCAACTACATTTAACTTTTTCGGCTTTAAGCCGCGGGGATTCTTCGTAAAGACTTGAAATGATTTCGCTCCCAGCTCATCTGCCCGCTTGGCGGCGTTAAAAAATCCTTTTGAGACGCTGATATGACATCCGATTTTCATAAATGGTTCCTCCTGTTAAAGACAAAAAGCGCCCCCTCTGGTTCAGGCGCTGTCCATCAGCTTCATTTTAGCATCCCCCGCCCGGACTGGCAACTTCAGCGGCGGCTTCGTCAACCGTTCAAAATCCAAAACAATCGATCGGGGACATTGGTAATGATCGCCTCCACTCCCGCTTCAATCAATTCCTCCATCATCCCCTCATCATCCACCGTGTACGGGCGAACAGCGATCCCCTTTGCCCGGCAACGCTCAACGATGGCCGGCGTGATCACGGAAAAGTGCGGGTGAATGGAGCTAACCCCGATCAACTTGGCATAAATCCAAGGAGCAGGCATTTTGTTTTCATAGAGAAGAGCCCTCTCCATCGCCGGACGGTAGGCAGCCAGATGACGCAGGCTCAGAGGATTAAAGGAAGATAAAACCACCCTCCTCTCCAAACCGGTTCGCTCAATCTCCTTCACCACTTTTTCTTCCAGTCCGCGGTAGGCGAAGCGGTTGTTTTTCAATTCAATATTGACCCAAAGTGAAGTCCCGGCCACCCATTCCAATACCTGCCGCAGAGTCGGGATCGTCTCCCCGGCATACGCCTCGGAAAACCAGCGACCAGCATCCAGTTTCCGCACCTGTGCCCAGGTCATCTCGTTGATCAATCCGGAACCGTTGGTGGTCCGGTCCACCGTTTCATCATGAATGACGACAACCTCCCCATCCTTCGTCAATTGCACATCGAGTTCGATTCCGTCAGCTCCCGCTGCCTGCGCCTTCTTGAAAGCAGCCATTGTATTTTCCGGCGCAATTTCGGAAAAACCGCGATGTGCGACAATCTCGACCTGTGGCAACATGATCCTCCTTCACAGAAAAATTTGCCGGATAAAAATCTCGCTTTTGTTTTTCAGGGAAAAAGTTCCCCGTTCCGGGTCAAAGTCAATGATCAATTCAGGCTCAAAATAAAGTTGACTTCCCGGATCGATAACCACGCTCAAGTCTTTCGCAATCTCAAAATGCCGGTCATTCTCCTGCGGCAGATCCCAGTTTACCTCATACATGGCATCATTGCTGCAACCGCATCCCTCCGTAATCGCCGCAATGCGGAGCACGGCCGACGGTTCCGGCTTTTTGCCGACGAGCGTTTGATAAGCCTCATCTGTTACCAATATACGCAACGTTTGGCTCTCCTTTCTTTTCCAAAATACAATCTAACTTATTCGGGATCCCCCAAGGATAACGATTTCCTTTTTTTCAAACAAAAAGACTGGAGACGGTTAGGGTTCCGTGCCCAGTCCTGATGTCTGATCTTTATTATCCCTGGCAGATCGCAAGTTGAATCAGTGTCCGAACCCCGGTTCCGGTCGCTCCTTTGACAAAAATCCCCTTTTCCTCCGAAGCGGTAACCGTCCCCGCAATATCCAAGTGCACCCATGGAACAGGCTCTGCAAACCGGCGCAAAAACAAACCTCCTTGAATGCAGCTGGCCGTGCTTCCGGCATCGTTTTTCACATCCGCAATCTCACTATCCACATATTGCTCGTATTCTTCGTACATCGGAAGTTCCCAGACCCGTTCCCCGGCGATGCGAGCCGCTTTTTTCACTTCTTCGGCCCACTGCGCATCGTTGCTCATCAGGCCGCTCGCTACATGCCCCAGTGCAACCACAACCCCGCCCGTCAGCGTGGCGATATCAACCAGTCGTGTTGCGCCAAGGTGCTTGGCATAGGCAATGGCATCAGCCAAAATCAGTCGCCCTTCCGCATCGGTGTGATGAACTTCAATTGTTTTCCCGCTAAAAGAGCGAATCACATCTCCTGGACGAAATGCTCTGCTGCCCGTCATATTTTCGCAGGCCGGAATGACGGCGATGACATTGCTGTGCGGGCGCAGTTCGCCGATCGCATCCATCGCTGCCAGTACAGCTGCCGCTCCGCCCATATCATCTTTCATCTCGCCCATCCCTTTGCCGGGTTTAAGCTGCAATCCTCCGCTGTCAAAGGTTACTCCTTTGCCGACCAGCCCGATTACATCATCCGACTCCGGTGCCCCCTTATAGGACAAGACAATCATCCGCGGCCGGTTTGCACTGCCTTCAGCCACGGATAACAGCGCATTCATGCCCAACTCCCGCAGCCGGTCCTCGGTCAGGATATCAAGTTCAATCCCTCTTTTTTCCGCTATGGCCCGTGCATGATCGGCCAATGCTTCCGGGGTCATAAAGTTGGCCGGTTCATGCACGAGATAGCGGGCAAAGTTGGTGGCCCGGGCAAAAATGCGACCGCGTTCAACCCCCGCAGCAAAGGCCGAATCTTTCACCTGATCTCCAAAGACGCGAATCTCTTCCAAGCTTTCGCTTTTATCTTCAGATTTATAGGAATGATGCTGATAGCTTCCCAATTCAATCCCTTCCACAATCGACTGAATCACGTCAACCGAGTTATATCTCTCGATCATGAAGGAAGGACAATCGATCCCCAGACTTTTCACTTTTTTATGTTTTGCCGCTCTTGCAGCGGTAGCCACTGCATTTTTGAAGGAATGAAGTTCCAGTTTTCCCTCATCCCCCAGACCAACGACAAAAACCCGTCCAGCGGGGATTTTTCCCCAATTGTGCATGTCCGTAACTTCGGCGAAATCCCCCGAAATTTCTCCTGCAGCAATCAGGTTGGAAATCCGAAAACCGAGAGCCTCATCTACTTCCCGGGCAACCCCTTGAACCGATTTTCCTTCATTTGCATGAAAGACGATGATTGCATCCATTTCCAGTGAAGCCAACGGTTCTCTCGTCAATTTCCACTCCATATGATGCCCTCCCCCAATCGTGGAATGATAAAAATGAAAAAAGTGTAACACGCCAACGAAAATTCAGCATGTTACACTTTCGACAAAATTTGATTTATCTCCTGTTGCTATAAAATAGACGAAATTGTTTTATAAAACTTCAAGGATCATCATTTCCCTTCGGATTTCCTTCAGCCGTGCTTTACACTGGTCAATTTTGTGTGTGCTCTTCTCTTTCATCGCTTCATAGAGTTTGGCCAATTCATAATCCAATTCCATTCTCAACACCTGAATGCGTTCCTCCGCAGTGCGACAACGATATGCCCGAATAACCTCTTCCATGGTTCCGCTGCACCCCTTCATTGTAAGAAATCGGGATTTGGGCCCCAAATTGCTAACCCCATTTTCGTTAGCTTGGCTACAGCTTTGCCCCATAATGAAGGAAATAAACCTGTCGAAAAGAGTTCATCAAAAAATGCATTCAACCCTTGATCTTGCTATAATTTACGCCTCTTAAACCGAAAGGGAAACGGTGATTATAATGATAAACTGAATATTTAAAATAATATTTTTATAGATTTGTACTTATCTGTGGTAAGATATGTACAAAATCTGTTTGCCTGGTGGTGAATGTAAGTGAAAATCCCTCCATTTATCGAAAAAGATTTTACGGTGTTCAACATCGCCGGATTGGAGGCGCGCATGGAGGCAATCCGGCAAAATATCCAGCCAAAATTCGGGGTGCTCGGCGATCGAATTGCTCCCTTCCTGGCAGCGCTGGTCGGGGAACCCGTTTATGTACATATTGCCAAACATGCTCGCAGAACTGTGAATCCGCCGGAGGAAACCTGGGTTGCCTGGTCAACCGGCAGACGCGGCTACAAAGCCCTTCCCCACTTTCAGTTGGGCATCCGTGACACACACCTGTTCATGTGGTTTGCCCTGATTTATGAATGTGACCGCAAGCCGGCGTTTGCCCGAAACTTCAAGGAACAATTCGCGGAAATTTGGCCGGCGATCCCCGATTCCTTTTACTTCTCCAAAGATCATACCGTGCCCGATGTGATTCAAAAACGGGAGCTCAGCGAAGAAGACGCCCTGAAAATGCTCGATCGCCTTGAGAATGTCAAAAAAGCCGAGTTTTTGTGCGGAACGGTTCTGCCACGCGAACAAGCCGTGCAAAAAACGGGAGAAGAAATGGTGAAGATCCTGGAGTCCACTTTTGAAACCTTGCAGCCCCTGTATAAACTGTCCATTTCATAGAATCACCTCATCTTCGCTAAACCCCGGCGGAAGTTTGCGCAAAAATCAGGGATTTGGGGGCTAAGACCGGCCCGGCTTGTCACACTTGTTCACCCCGATGAAATCCTCTCAGAAATGGGAGGATTTCTGCTTGTTGAAGTCTGGAAAACACGGTCCGTCGGGTCTTGCTGCTTCGCTTTGATCCAGTCTTCTTCGTCGCATAAGCCGTTGCGGAAAAGCTCCAACTCTTCGTCCAAAGTCCATCGGCAGATGCAAAACCTCTCAAAAACGGGAGGTTTTTTATTATGCAAATCGATTGTATTATTATTCATTGATTGTACCATTCAAAAATGAATATTTTTCTTTTGTTCCGAAGCCGTTTTTGTTATACTATCGGTCGTGCATGAATTCAAGTAAAGGTAGGCAACGCCCATGGATCGACAAAGAACCACTCCATTGTTCAGCAAATTGAAGGAACATGCCCAACGAAATCCTATTCAATTTCATATTCCCGGACACAAAAAAGGTCGGGGCATGGACCCTGAGTTCCGCCACTTTATCGGGGACAACGCCTTGTCCATCGACCTGATTAATATAGAACCTCTGGATGACTTGCACCATCCGCACGGTATAATTGCCGAGGCACAAAAGCTGGCGGCTGAGGCTTTTGGCGCGGATTATACCTTTTTTTCCGTGCAGGGAACGAGCGGTGCGATTATGACGATGGTCATGTCGGTTGCAGAACCGGGGGATAAAATCATCGTGCCGCGAAACGTGCATAAATCGGTTTTATCCGCCATCATTCTCGCCGGAGCGCTGCCGATCTTCGTCCACCCGGAAATGGATGAAACCCTGGGAATCGCTCACGGCATTACAGCGTGCCAAGTGGAAAAAGCCCTGAAAAAGCATCCTGAAGCCAAAGCCGTTTTAGTGATTAATCCAACGTATTACGGCGTGGCCGGCAACCTCAAGGAAATCGTCGATCTCGTTCATCAGCACGGGATTCCTGTTCTCGTTGATGAAGCCCATGGAGTGCTGACCCATTTCCACGAACGCCTGCCGATGTCCGCCATGGATTGCGGGGCTGATATGGCCGCCACCAGTGTGCACAAACTGGGCGGCTCCCTGACGCAAAGCTCCGTTCTAAACGTGCGGGAGGGCCTTGTGAATCCGCGCCGGATTCAGTCGATTATCAGTATGCTGACCACCACTTCCACTTCTTATATCCTGCTTGCTTCCCTGGATGCAGCACGGCGCTATCTGGCGACGGAAGGTTATGAGATCATTCAGAGAACATTGGAACTGGCCGAATATGCAAGAAGCGAAATCAACAAAATCCCGGGCCTCCTGTGTATGGGCAAGGAATGGCTGGGCAGTGACGCCCTGTACGATCTCGACGAGACCAAATTGCTCATCCACTTGAAAAACTTTGCCATCAATGGACACGATGCTGAAAAGTGGCTGCGCGAATGCCACAATGTCGAAGTGGAATTGAGCGATTTGTACAATCTGCTGTGTCTGGTGACCCCCGGCGATACGAAAGAAACGATCGACCGTCTGCTTGAGGCGCTCAAAGATCTCTCCGGCCGGTTTTACCAACCGGAGCAAACCAAACAGGTGAATATCCGCCTCCCGGAAATACCTGAACTCGTTTTATCCCCGCGCGAGGCATTTTACAGCGACACGGTCTCGATCCCCCTTGCCGAGTCAGCCGGACACATCATCGCCGAATTCATTATGATCTATCCGCCCGGCATTCCCGTTCTCGCCCCGGGCGAACGGATCACTGAAGATAATATCAGCTATATCGTGGAACACATCAAAGCCGGACTGCCCGTACAAGGGCCGGAAGATCCCACACTGAAGACAATCCGCGTCATTCGTTAATTAACGCCTGGCAAAGAAAAGAATCCGGCTCCGGCGAACCCCCCTTTTTGGGATGCGTCAACAAGAAAGACCACCGATAACCGGTGGTCTTGAGGTTGTTGACAAAGAAGGTCAACAGCCTTTTTTTGTTGAAAAGGTATAAAAAAAATTCCGAAGGAAGGTTTCTATGTTCAGGACGAATTCATCCAGAGAATTTCATCCAGAGATGGTCAACATAGAAGACCTGGTCCCACAAGATCATTTACT
>NZ_JAECVZ010000060.1:0-4731 GCF_016055135.1 Thermoactinomyces sp. CICC 10521
GAGATTCTCCGAAAAAAGACGAACTGGGGCCGAAGGTAAAGACCAGGGATTTGGTGCGGATCCTGCACGGCGAGGGGTATTCGGTCCCACAAATCACGGCTGCCCTTCGCATCAACCGCACTTATGGGTATGCTCTGCTCAAGGAGTACCAGCCCAAAAAGCGTGAGCGCTCTGACGAAGCGGCGCTTCGTCAGAAGATCCAGGAGCTTTGCGGAGTTTCCGACCAACGGGTACCGCCGAATCCGGGTTTGGCTGTACAAGCGGCATCAGCTTCGTGTCAACCACAAGCGCGTGTACCGCATCATGAAAGAGTTGGGGTTGTTAACCCGTTCCAAAGGAGGAACGGCGAGTAGAAAAAAGCAATCGGGTCGGATCCCGGTCACCGGCTCAAATCAGCATTTTCAAGTCGACATGACGAAGATATGGTGTGGGCGTGATGGCTGGGGTTACCTGTTTGCCGTCATCGACGCTTAATCGTAGGCTATTCCTTCTCACGGTTCTGCAGAACCGATGAGCTTCTTTCTGCTGTCAATCAAGCACTGGAAAAACGTTTCCCTCAAGGAGTCAAAGGCCGTGGCCTGACAATTCGTAGTGACAATGGTTGCCAAATGACCAGCAGACGATACGTCAAAGCTCTTCAAGATGCCGGAATTAAGCAGGAGCGAACGGGTTACAACAACCCTGACACCGATGCTTACATTGAGCGTTGGTTCCGGACGCTGAAAGAGGAAACGGTTTGGCTTCAGGAATACTCCTCTTTCCTGGAAGCCAAAAAAGATATCGACCGCTACATCCGATTCTACAATGCGGAGCGACTGCATTCTGCATTAGGATATCTGTCTCCAAAAGAATTTCGTCAACTTTTATCTTCAAATGCGACTTAAATGTCTGGACTTTTGGGGTTCATTAAGTGATCTCGCCCCCATCAAGCTCTCATACACCTCGAGTGAGCGCACTTCCACTTCGTGATGCGGGATTTGTTTTGCACGCGGTCGGGGGACAGGGAGTCCCTGTGCGGTAACAAGCCCTTTGTACTGGTTAGGGCAAGGGACAACGGCTCTGGATTTTCCCACTTTTTCATGACGAGTAATCTGTTTCGAACCAATCCAAATTTCCACATGGCCGTTCCGTTCACAGACCGTTGCTTCACGACCGCTGTAGTGCCAGGGGACCCCATATCGTACTCCGTCATAACTGACGAACCCGTCTTGACTGACACGGCGTCTTTCGCGCAGATACGGGTTCCAGCGGTCGAGGTCAGGAAGCAGCTTTAGATTTTCCTGCTTCAGACGGTCACAAGGTCGCTCGCCAGTCGTTCCATGAACACGCCGGTTTTTCTCGTCACACCACGCCGCAGCTTGCCGGTTCAGATTTCCAGATCCATGAAGCGGCGCCCTGGCAGGAAGTTTTCCTTTACAAACCGGATGCTGCGTTCCACCTTGCCCTTGGTTTGCGGACGCCGAACGCGGCATACCAGCGGGATAAACCCTGCTGTTGCCGCGAAGTCGGCAAACAGCCCATGCCACCGGGGCTTTCGGTCGTCCCCCATGCCCAAGATCACCGTTTTCATTCGATCCGTTAGAACTATGTCTGGAATCCCGCCGAAATACTCAAACGCATGAACCAGGCAGCGGAGGAAACTGTGGATGTCGCAGCGCTTGGCAAACTCCACATAGATCGCTCGGGAGTAGCCGAGAACCATGACAAACACAGGCACTTTGTGGACTTGACCCTCCGGGTCCACGTATTCACAGATCCCCCAGTCTACCTGGGCTTGTTCCCCAGGGCGGGATTCATACCGTTGAACTGCAGGGAGCTGTTTGGGAGGACAGAAATCCTTGACATAGTCTTTAAGAATAGTTCGACCGCCTTGGTAGCCTTGCTCACGGAGAAGCCGGAAAAGGACTTCGCAGTTGTAGATGCCTTGATCCATGTACTGGTGCAGAAGCGACTTGAAGGGATTCAACTTGGATGGCCGTTTTCCCCGGGGCTTCCGCTCCGGAAGCCCCTCTGCACGAAGATACCGCCGGACGGTATTGCGGGCATGTCCCGTTTCTCTCGAAATCGCCCGAATACTCTTGCCAATCGCCTTCGATTCGTGTAATTTAATCACAGTCCCACTCCTTAGCATAATTCTCCCTCCGAAGAAATGTAGCGGTTTCGTTCGAAGGGGATTATTCGACGGGAGTGGGTCAATTCTTTTTCGGCGATCCTGGGTCAATTATACGCCGTCGGTAACAAACAGATTAATATTTATGAAATTACCGTTTTGTATGAACACATTGATCTGAGCCTTGTGGCCATTCATATTGACTACCCAAAGTTTATTGAATCCTTCTTTCAGCAAACCTTGTTGATCAGCATCTCTAATAGCATTTACAGCTCTTTGAATAATATCAAATTTATTGTTTCCTATCTCCCCCCCTCCACTTAACATAAGATCAAAAAAGGACAGGCTGACCTTTGGTCAAATCTGTCCCTCAAAAGTAATATCTATTCTTTTCCATTTAAAGAACAGTTTCTTAGAGTTAATCGAAACACTGGGCTATTTTTTGAATTCTTTTTTCATAAAAATCTAATTAAGTTCTTGGATTATAGTCTATATGAACAAATTCAAGCCCCTTTAGAACATTAGTAATTCTTTTTGAAAGATCTTCAATTTCTTCAGAGGTTAATTCATTTTCTAGTTGACTCAGATTAACGCTCGTTAGCTCTTTTTTAATCGCTTCAATATTACCAACAAATACCTTTTCGTGGGTTAATACGATCTCACCTAATGCAATATGAACTAGCAAACTCTCTGTTTTCCCCTCATTACAAACTGTTTCAAACTCATAAAAGGTTCTTGCAACAGCATACCTATAACCTATATTTTTTCTCAAGAAATCTTCGTAAGTTTCTTTCACAGCCTCAAGCAACTCATGATATTCCCAATCCTTCAACAAATAACCCTCCAGTATTAAGAATAAAGATTATTTTATTATCCTATTACCATTATTATGGACAATATCTAATTTAATGTTTGGATATTTTTTAGCAAACTCTGCTATTACTCTACTACAACTCGCACAGGTGTCTAATTCTGTGAATAACTTAATCTCCCCAGTAGCTTTTGTATTATCACCTAGTCTAGCTGCAATATCATTAAGGATTTTATATTCTGTATCTGAATCCCTAAGAAATATATCTCCACTCCCATTCCCCTTTGTGAACCTTATCCCGAAGTTTCACTAAAGCCCTCCTTTAATCTATGCTTTTGTGTATTCTAAAACCTTATCATCAAGCTGATGAACACATCGCCAAAATTATATGAATAATAAATAGATTCCTCCGAGAAAATGTGTGCCGTGTCATCCGGCGGTAGATCCCTTCCATAGGAAGGAGAAGTTCGGAAGAAAAGGCTTCTGGGTCAAGTGGTTCACCTGGCGGTTAAGACCAAAGGGGACAAAAGCATACCACTAAAGCGGAAACTGCCAGAAGTCGTGTATGGCTTTGTCCTGCAAGACCCGCACGTGGCAAAGGCTAAACTGCCTCGCCTAAAACTCGGGGTTACCAGTATAGGACGATTCAATTTTTGTCATCTGAATATTTTAGACACAACAAGTCATAAGCTGTACGCTAAGGTAAAGTTATCTTAATAAAGCGCGTCATTATTTCCAGTTATGACGTGAACTTTTGCCTTAGCGTACGATTTTCCGTACGGTGACCCTATGTGCCTATTGTGTCACAAAGAAATACTATTGGAATAGGATCTAGGGAGCACCAAGCTACGGATTAGAGGAGATGATGTGATGAAATCGGTATGTGTATATCGCTACAAAACCTATTTTCGAAAAATGGAACTGGCCGTAACCATGACTGAACTGGCTAAAGGTCTTCTCGGGCGCACAACAGCCGGCAGTGGAATGTTTCTCATGGGGGCCACAGCGATCCACACGTATCAGATGAAATTTCCTATCGATGTCGTCTATTTAAACCAACAAGGATTAGTGGTCGGTTTAGAGGAAAAATTGATGCCTAACCAAAACGGTGCTTATTTTGAAGGTACGGCGCATGTGGTTGAATTTAACCCGGGTACCATCCGAAAATACCAGATCAAAGTTGGAGAACGATGGTATTGGAAAATTGCCATATAGGGGTCAACGTACGATTTTCCGTACAGGTGACCCCTTGAATCTATCTCTCGTCTTGGCCGCCAGACAATTGATGTTTTGCAACTCATTGAACAGCTTGAAAAGATGGGCGTTAAGTAGTTGAGAAACTGGAAAGTTTTCAACATGATCAGAAACCCAATTGAGAAAAGGAATTTCATGCTTTTTCTTTTGCCCAGACGAATTATTTATCTAACTCTTTAGGCGTTAGGTTGCTTTTTAGTCTTGGATAAACCGTTTCCTAAATGCTTGGCAAAGTGGATACCTCCTATGAGGATTGTTTTGTCTCAAAAAATGATTGAGGCTATTTGTTTTCTAAAATCCTGTTAAAAAACAATAGCGTTTAAAGCCCGAGTTTGTGTGGTAACACTGGTAAGACCCGTACTTGTATTAACCTGAATGGTGACTGTATAAGTAACGGAAGTGGAAATATTGTCATTCCACGTAAGAGTGGGAATTTCGGAAAGAATAGTTCCTGCAATTATAATGACCCCATACGCTTCCAGACGAAAGATAAAGTATAATGGAAGGAAGCAAGAAAGGGGTCGTTTTTTATGGGGCGGCGAAAATGGACTGCTGA
>NZ_JAECVZ010000061.1:0-4532 GCF_016055135.1 Thermoactinomyces sp. CICC 10521
GCCACACTCTGCGTTGGGGTACCTGTCTCCAAAGGAGTTCCGTCAACGTTTTACCTCAAATGCGGCTTAAAATGTCTGGACTTTTGGGGTTCATTAAGAAGTACATCACCAGATTGAATGTTATTATAGTGTAGGTCATTGCTCTTTCCTTCTTTAAATCCCCATAAACCAAAGGTATTAGCACCAAATTCTCTAGGTAAAATATGTTTTATATCTTCACCGTTTTTAGTTACCCTGCGAACAATGGTGTTGTTATAGTTTTCAATACTTTTTTTATCAGTGATAGGAATATAAAATAATTTCATCACCGATCTCCTCATCATAAAAAGGTATTTCATTCCTCTGAAATAAGCTTTAACTGAATATCATATACAAAAATGCAAAGAATATTGTCCCAGTTTCTACCTGGAAGGTAGGCACCAATCCGATAGGGAAGTCGATGCTCTTCCTTATAACTCTACAAAGTCATCGATTTGCGGTAACCCCGTTGCCATCCACGGTCGTTGACTACTCACCCTATGTTGACAGAACAGTTTCGATTCAAGCATCCTCCTCACAACCCAAAATGATTAATTATACACCATCCACATTTAGTAACGTCGATTTAAATTGCTCTGAAGCAAGAGAAATAATTTCCTTCTCCACTGCCGGTAAAGAACAGATGAACCCTGAAGGCCCTCTTAAAGTTGAATACCATGGAGCAACATATAAATATATTGGCTCTTTTAAAATTGGCGGATCAAACGAGCTAAATAAGGCATTTGCCCATCTTGTATATTTTTTTGTCGGAGGTTGATATGACTTAAATTGAAATAATACCTGGCTGAGACCCCCAATATGATATGCCGTTCCATCTCCCCATCTCGCAAATTTGCTTTTGTCTGTTCTTATATTTCGTATGTTCTCACTAATGGCGTTTTTGGTTCCCTTCTTTTCAGCCTTTCCAACGTATATAGGTCGGAATCTATTTAGCTCACCCTTCCCCATAATATAAAACAATCCTTCCCACTCTTCATCGGATAATCCCTTTTCCACAATCGAAATAACGGCTTCTTCCATTTTTTCACTTCTTTTTAAAAGTTTTCGTTCACTTTTTGTGATCCTTGTTTTCACCTGCAGATTCTCATCTGTCTCAAACAATGGTTCAAAACGATAATCCGGTACTTGAAGCAACCACTCCAACAGATTAATCATCTTCTATTCCCCTCCAAATTAAGTAGGTATTCTGGATATACATCGGAAGCAAGGCTAATGAGCTGATATTCAACCGCTCCTACTGTTGACGGAAAACCTGGAATAACGGGAGAGTTTATCTTTTGGTCCGGAATGATAACTAAAAAAGCCGGATATTTGACTGTTTCATCCTCAGCCAAAAGAAGAGAACGCCATCTTTGATAGGAACCTTTTCCATTAATCAATGACTTAATATGACTATTCCAACGAATAAGGGGATTCTTGCTTTTTCCTATATAAACAGGAACATAAGCCCGATCCAATTCTATAAGCAACATATAAATGCTGTTATTGAACACTTCATAATTGGTAACTTTATTTTTTATTTTCATTTGAATAGCATTGGCGTCTATTATTTCTCCTTTCTCAAACAAAGGAAGGGAGTAAGAATGTAAATATAGATTTAACCATTTGTTGAATAAAAAACGTTTTTGATCACACTCTGCTCTTTCATTCACTCAATACCCTTCTCTCTTATAAAAACTGAGTTGTTCCCCTATTGCCAATCCCTGAAGCGGAATAGAGACGAGTGTTTTATCCCGAAAATAATTGACTAGGAATCTTCTATATTCACTGCCAGCGTGAAAGGCAATCAATTGAATCTTGCTCCAATCCCAAGCGTTAAATTGCATCTCACTCAAAAACTGCTTATAAACACGTTCAGACCATTCCTTTTTCTCCCATATCTTCATGCTGATTAACGTTTGATCATAGGGGTCAATTACTTGATCTGGCTTTAATAACCCGTATTTGGCTGACAAGATATACACTTTGTCATAATGGTCTTTACAGTATGAGTAAGCTTTTTGAAACAGGGCCGAAACTGAATACATTTCTTCTGCCGGGCAAGAAAATCCCTTTTTCTTTTTGGTACAACTAATGAAGCCAATTTTCAATACATGCCTCTCCTTTGTAAGAGTTCAATAAACGGTACGATCCCCTTGGAGAAAAACCAGAAAACATAACCCAAGGTTTTTGGATTCAATTTGAAGTTTCCCCAAGTCTAATTGAAAAAGAGTCTCTAGGTAAATAAGCCCCACCACAGGGACTTTTCAAAAATGATTAGTAGTATTAACTCTCTACTCTACAATAAAGTTATTCGTAGGAAGAAGCTTTTTTATGGTTTTCAGGAAAACAACTTCTAATGAATCAGTGGGTAGGGACGTCGACCTCCCTCTTCTAAAAATTTACCTGAAACAACTTTTCGTACTTTTAAAGAGAAAGTATTTTCTGCTAATTTATATAGGTAAAAGCTCAAAATAGCCGATAAACAGTAGGTTGCTGCAATTAGCTCAGTGTTCATCTGTTTTCATCTCATTACCATCCTATCAAGCATTTCTCCGAATCCACTTTTTCACCGGTTTCATTCGCTGGTGACCCGCATAAAACCTCACCCGTAAGTATGTACCAATCGAAGATCTTCCGCATGACTTAGGCTTCCTCTTCATTGATTTGCAAAAATCTCCACCCGGTCAAACATTGTACTGACATCTTAATCCATTCGGCCTTTTTCCCCACATAAAAACCCCTGCCTTCTTTGCAAATGCGGCAGGGTCACATGCAGACTATATCTTTAATTCGCCCAATCTTACCAACTCCACAACGGCTTGAGATCGTCCTTTCACATTTAACTTTTGCATGACGTTACTGATGCGTACCTTTTGCAAACTTTGGGACAGTTTTATGTAGATATACTGGTCAAAATATGAACTTAAATTAATCCAGAATGACGAGACATCTTATCCTATTATGGACAGGTTTGGCCGATCATTCATTGCTTTTTGTTCGTCGATTAGCTCCAAATTAATCCACATCTTATTTTTACTGTGGATTTTAATTCAATTAAATCTTATTCATTATTTCGGATCGATCTATTTTTATAGGTGAATAATTATCATTTAATCTAATTTTCTACATTCCAGCCAGCATTCCCATTCTGATTAGTTTATGAACTTATCTCCGGCCATCTCATCTTAGGCGGCGAACAGTCAAACATCAATCCGAACCAGTGTCCTCCTTCAATTTCTTTACAAAAAATACCATTAAATAAATTTCGCAAAACAAAAGGAAAAGGTCATCAGATAAAGAATCATATTCCTTTTTTTACAAAATAATGCCACATCTCAATCCAGATATTCGAAAAACAAAGATAAAAAAACAAACCAAACATAATAAATCAGGACCATTATTATTCCTAAACGGGTTTTTAAAGAACCGACAAAATATAAAATAATGATTACTGTCAAAACAATAATCCCTATCAAATATAGCAAGCTTACAAAAATGTCATCCATCATCCACGCTCACCTTACCTTGAAATGTTAGTAAGACACAGCCTGTTTCGGGCTGTGTCTAATTATTCGACTAAAATGACTATATTTTAAAACCAACTTAACCATGCATATCGAATAGCTATCCTTATATCTCTTGCTGCCTGATAAAAATTACGGATTGCCATATACGTATGGAATGGGGCGTAATAAGCATAGGCTATAATTGATCCAATTGTAACTGCTGCTAGCTCCAATTGACCTGTTTCTATTTCAAATGGTAATACACGCATTGCCAGTCTAAAATCCTCGATAGTACCCGAGCAATTATTTTTTTAAGGTAGCTATAATAATATGATTGAGGCCTGTTTTCAAGCCACGCTAAACCAGCGTAAAGTTCTACTACCCCTGCGAAAACATGGCGTATAGCGGCTGCCAGGTAACGGCCAACCATCGAATGTCATTTGGATCAATATTGTTCACAGGATTGTTTTGACAATATATATACTTATGCTGGCTTAATGGATCACTTGGAATACCCTCAAACGTATCCCTCGTCAAGAATCTTCCTGTATCCGGATTGTAGTACCGGCTTTGCAAGTAATACAATCCCGTTTCCTTGTCATATCTATAACCCGCGTACGTATAGGGGTTGACGACGGTACCCGTTTGGCTGACGAGGTTGCCGAAGGCATCGTAGGTATACGTCCACGGCACCGGTGCTATCGGTGAGTGCCACGACATCCCCACGGTCAATTAATTGGTAGTTTCCCACCCCGGGTCATGCTGACAGGCAGATTGTCGTCATCATAGGTGTAGCTGGCGACGACGGCTCCGCTTTGATCCGTCTCATAAGACACGTTCTTGTTCTGGTCATAGTGGAACGTGATCGTGCCAGAAGCGGTGGTCATGGTTTTGCGCATGCCATCGGCCCGGTAGGTGAACGAGGCGATGGTGTTGCCGCTGCTGTCTTTCACCTGAATCAGGTGGTTGGCCGCGTCGTAGACATAGGTTTTGCTGCCATCGCTG
>NZ_JAECVZ010000062.1:0-4515 GCF_016055135.1 Thermoactinomyces sp. CICC 10521
TATTTCAAATCTCCATCTGGACAAAAGATCCGGCCCAAATTTCACCGATCGCCCTGGAAGTTGATCAATCGATGGGGAATGCCGGGTTTTATCGTACGTTCACTACTGATCTATTTGAGGAGGATACAAGAGTCTTTCACAAACCCATGAGATACAGTGGGAAATTCGATATTTAAGGAGGAATAGACAATGCCAACAGGAGTAAGCACATCTGCATTTATCGGGCTGAAAGATTTATATTTCGCTGTGTTGACCAAAGACGATTCAACTGGCGCTACGTACAACACACCGGAGAAATTAGCCCCGGCAGTAACAGCAAAGATCACGCCAAACGTAGAAACGGCCACAGACTACGGTGACGATGGCCCTGTCGAAACGGCCACGTCTCTCGGTGCAATTGAGGTAGAGTTTGAAATCACCTCTCTTCCTCTCGACAAACAAGCGACTTTGCTTGGTCATACCTATGCCAACGGCATGTTGGTGAAAAATGTGGACGATATCGCCCCCTATGTAGCTCTAGGATACCGTTCACCTAAATCTGATGGATCGGAAATGTATGTTTGGTTGTACAAAGGAAAGTTTCAACCAGTTGAAATGAACCACAATACGAAAGCAGACAAAGTGGAATTCCAACACCCGACAATCAAAGGGAATTTTGTGGTACGAAATTACGATGGAAACTGGAGCATCGCTGGCGATACCTCTGATTCAACTTTCCAACTCAAAGACATTTGGTTCCAACAAGTGATTGAGCCAGACACCCAGCCTGGAACATGATGGGGAGCCGGAATTAACCGGCTTCCTTCTTTCTTTAATGGAGGGATAAGATGCTGAAAATAAAGCTTCGGGTCAATGATGAAACCAAAACTTTTTCGCAGGACTTTATTTCAGGTTATATGTTCCGCAAGGCAATTGATTTAGATGAGAAACGAAATAAATATCTGCAAAAGTTTCTCGACCAAGAAAACGGCGGGAAAGTGACGGCCGAAGAACAACAGGCTCTGTTGGATGAGTTGTATCATTTCATTTCCGAAGTGTTTGGCGGGCAATTCTCGGCTGAGGAATATGAACATGGAACCGATGCTCGACAGATCGTTGACCAATCCTGGTCGATCGTGCACGGGATCATCAGCCAAACGATGGAACCATTTGAGGGATTGGACGATGATACCGAAAAAAAGAAATCAAACCGGCGGAAATCATAGAGGAAATGTACTTGAACCTCATACAAGCCGGATGGAAACTCCATGAAATTGATCAAATGGACATTGTATATTACATGCGGCTTCAAGCACGTGAACTCAAGAAGAAAAAGCCTGAGAAGCAGGTCGTTTACATCGATCAATTAGGGATTTTTTAGAGCAAGGGAGGTGAGAGGATGGCAGAGGAGATACTCGGGAGGATAAAAGGTGAGGTTACGCTTGATAGCAAGGGGTTTGCTCAAGGCGTGGCCCAGGTTGATCGTCAATTGCGGTTGTTAAAAAGCGAATTTGACGCCAGCAGCGCAAAGGTGAAGGCATTTGGGCAATCGCAGGATTTATTGAAAAATCAAGCGCAAATCCTTGGAAAACAAATTGACCTTCAAAAACAAAAAGTAGCATTACTGGCCAAAGCTCATGAAGAAACCAGCCAAAAACTCGGGGCTGAATCAAAACAAGCTCAACAGTTAGCCATCTCGCATAACAAAGCCCAAGCGGCCTTGTCCAGACTTGAAGGCTCTCTCAAGAAAACCAATGAACAACTGAACCGGCAAACGTCCATATTTGGTCAATACAACAAAAGCATGTTTCATATCCGGGATCAAGCGATCGAAACAGGTGCTGCATTGGGAGTTATGTCCACCGGGTTTGCTGTCGCTTTTGGGAGTGCGGTCAAAAAGGCAGCCGATTTTGAGGCTCAACTATCGAGCATTCAAGCTGTGACAGGCGCTTCAGCTCAAGAGATGGAGCAATTCCGCCAACTGGCCATTCAGATGGGGGCGTCGACCAAATTCTCCGCAACGGAGGCAGAGCAAGGGATTGAGGAATTAGCAAAAGCCGGCGTTTCCACCGCTGATATTCTCAATGGGGGTCTCAAGGGTGCTCTTGACCTGGCAGCCGCCGGCGAATTGGACCTTGCGGAAGCTGCTCAGATTGCGTCAACTGCCCTGAACGCCTTCAGAGCGGATCATCTCTCCGTTGCCCAGGCGGCCAACATTCTGGCTGGAGCCGCAAACGCTTCAGCAACCGATGTAAAAGAACTTAATTTTGGACTTTCGCAGGTTGCAGCAGTAGCATCAGGCGTAGGATTGACATTTAAAGACACAGCAACCGCATTGGCGGTATTTGCCCAGAATGGGCTTCGTGGAAGTGATGCCGGAACATCGCTGAAGACAATGCTTTTGAATCTCACACCATCAACAAAACCAGCTATTACGGAGATGAAAAAGCTTGGAATCATAACCAAAGACGGCAAAAATCAGTTTTTCGATGCCAGTGGAAAGCTAAAATCTTTTGCTGACATTGCAGGCATATTGCAACAACATTTAAGCGGTTTGACCCAACAACAGCGAATCCAAGCAATGCAAACCATGTTCGGAACCGATGCGATCCGGGCAGCCAATATCGCTTTCAAAGAAGGAGCAACCGGTGTCCGGGCAATGTCTGACGCGATGAGCAAAACGACAGCGGCAGAAGTGGCGGCCAAGCGGATGGACAACCTGAAAGGAACGATTGAACAACTCCGTGGAAGCTGGGAGACGTTCCAAATTCAAATTGGATCTGCTTTTCTGCCTGTCCTGAAAGCTGTCGCCAATGACTTAAACGAAATGGTAGATTGGTTTTCAAAGCTAAGTCCAAGTACAAAGGAAGCGATAGGGATATTTACCGCTGCAACTGCCGGTGTTCTTGCTTTGGGAGCCGCTGTAGCCGGCATTGTGGCCATCGCCAATCCATTTACAGCGGCCATCGTTGGTATAGGAACTGTTCTCGCGGGACTCATTGCGATCAATCGTAAGGTATCCGAAGATATGAAAACGACAGAGGAAAACGCCATCCGATTTGGATATGGAGTATCACAGGGGACAATCCAGGCCGCAAAAGGCTATATGGATCTCCGAGATCAGGCGATGATCAACTTGGCAAAGTTGCGGACTGCTTCCGGTGCGGAGGCAAAACGGATTGTTGATGAAACAGTGGCGATCTTCGGTCAGATGGGCGATAAAATCGTTGCGAATCTTAATCAAGATAAAATCAACATCCAAAAAGCAGTAGCATCGCTTTTAGGGAAAATTCCTGAAGTTGTTCGTCCTGGTGTTGAAAGCGTCGAAAAAGAAGCGCTTAAAAGGATCGATCAGCAGATTAAGCAGGTTCAACAAGCGAATGAGATTATTCGCAAAGGGTTAGTCAATTTTGGTGGCGATGTAACAAAGATGCCCCAAAAATTCGCTCAGTCTTATCAGCAAGCTCTAAAGACTCTGGATCAGTCCTCGAAAACATTTGTGAAAAAAGTTAGTGACCTGGACTCCTATATGAAAAATATCACGGCGAATCAAGGGAAAATTACAGCAGAAGGCGCAAGAAATTGGGTCAAAGAAATTCAAACTGCTTACAACCGCGCAACAAAAGCGGCCCAAGATTGGGCGAAAAATCAAAGGGCGACATTGGAAGAAGCATTTGCAAACGGCGAAATCACAAAACAACAGTATGATTTCATGATTCAAGCTGTTGAAACCGGAGAACAGCAGATGATTGATGTCGCCAAAAATAAGCGGGCCCAAGCGATAAAGGAATTGCAGAAAAGCCTGTCAGATGAGGCTAATTTGTATGATCTAAGAACCGGAGAAATGTTAGATCGGTACCAAGGATATGTCACAGCAAAGGCAGGTTTGATGGCAAGCGAACAAGAGACGATTGAACGTGGGAAAGAGATAAATGGTGAGTATTTCCGTAGTTTGATTCAAGATGCTGCCCAATCTACAGAAGAAGTCAAAAAGCAAAAGGCCGCTCTTATTCAGGCATACGGCGACATTAGCACAAGTATGAAACAAAAGCTGAAAGTCGATCTCTCAGCTGAGGGGCGGCAAAATATTGAAAGTCTTAAACAAGGGATGCAATCCGGTATTATTAGTTTGCAACAAGCTGCTTCTCTGATAGGCCTTGATATAAAAAGCAAAACCAAGGTTAATCTCGGGCCTGAAGGGCAGTTCACGGTAGCTACACTTTTAGCTGGCCTAAAATCCGGCAAGATCAATATTGAAACATTTGCGAAAGGAATTGAAGGGTTACTTAAAACCAACGTCAAGGCAAATCTTGCACCTGAAGGGAAGACGGCTGGTGATTCCCATGCAAAAGGGCTTCAAAGTAGCAAGCCAAATGTCCAGAAAGCGGCAAGTGATCTGAAAAATACAACTCAGAAAACCCTCGGAACCGCAACCGATGGTGGCGGTGGTCGTCAAGCAGGAAGCCAATTTGCTGGAGGAATTGCAGCAAATAAAGGAAAAGCCGGAAGTTCGGCCAGTGCGGTTGCCAGCGCCGC
>NZ_JAECVZ010000063.1:0-4440 GCF_016055135.1 Thermoactinomyces sp. CICC 10521
TCACATCAGGTTTACTTTATCTGTATATATCCTAGAAATATACAAAACCCCATTCCTTTTCCGAAGAAAAGGGGGGGGTTTGTCATCAATCTCAGAGAGCGCTTTTTGCTCTCTCTTTTTTCATCAGGTGAGGTGAAAACATGAAACGGAAAAAGCGCTGGACGAGCGATCCATTTATGGGTTATCTGTTCGTTTTGCCGGCAGTGGCCTGTTTATCCGCATTTTTTATCTGTCCGATCCTTTATGCCTTTTATCTCAGCTTTCAGCATTTTTCTTTCCTTAATCCCGAATTGTCCTCGTTTGTCGGGTTGGATAACTATTTGCGCTTATTTACAGATCAGCGATTCCATCGCGCTCTCTGGAATACCACGCTTTATTCCCTGGGAGTCGTACCGGTTCAAGTCAGCCTTTCTCTGTTATTGGCACTGATCGTAGACAGCAAGATCAAGGGGAAAACTTTTTTTCGCGTTACTTATTTTTTGCCGACCGTCACTTCATCTGTAGCCGTTTCCGTTATGTTTCTCTACCTTTTCAAAAAAGAGGGTTTGGTCAATTTATTTCTGTCCCAGTTCGGGATTCAGGGAAGAAGCTGGTTGATGGATGTTGATTTTGCTTTGCCCTCAATCATGCTGATGGCGATCTGGACGACAGTCGGGCAATTTATGGTGATATACCTTGCCGGCTTGCAGGAGATTCCGCAAGATTTGTACGAAGTGGCAAGAGTGGACGGGGCAGGGGGATGGCGGCAATTTTGGCATATTACTTTGCCGCTTTTGAAACCAACCACTTTTTTTATCGTTGTGTTGTCCATTATCGGGACATTTCAGGTATTTGACCAAATGTACATCATTTCCAAAGGGGACGGCGGCCCTTTGAACGCCACTTTGACCGTCGTTTTATACCTGTATAATGAAGCGTTCAAGCAATTTGATATGGGTTATGCTTCAGCCATTGCCTTTTTCCTGTTTGCCGTTATTTTAATTTTGACAATCATCCAAAGGAAAATTTTCAAGGATGAGACTTATCAATAATGCGGAGTCGAGGAGGATCAGTTTCCATGTGGAAAAGAGCGGCACGAATATTCCTTTACATTATCGCCATCGGCTATGCCTGTATCACACTTTTTCCGTTTCTGTGGTCGTTTTTCACTTCGCTTAAGTTGACTCCCGATACAAACAAATGGTGGGTGCCTGTATCCAGATTGACCATGGAGAACTATACGAATTTGATCTTCAGCCATGAATACCCCTTTTTTCAGTGGTTTATCAACAGCTTAATTGTCGCCGCTGTTGTCACGGTGGGGAATCTGATAATCAATTCAATGGCCGGGTTTGCATTGGCAAGAATTCCGTTTCGGGGCAGGTCATTTTTGTTTTACCTCGTACTGGGGATTATGATGATTCCTCCTCAGGTTATACTGGTTCCGATCTATATTCTCCTAAGCAAATTGAATTGGGTCGATACCTATTATGGTCTGACCATCCCCTGGATGGTAAACAGCTTCGGCATTTTTCTCATGCGCCAGTTTTTCCTATCAATTCCCAGGGAGTTGGAGGAGGCGGGTTTTATTGACGGACTTTCACGGTGGGGCGTTTTTTGGAAGATCATTTTGCCCCTGAGCAAACCGGCTTTGGCCACACAAACGATTTTCATATTTATGGGCAACTGGAACAGCTTTATGTGGCCCAATCTCCTGGCCAGTTCAGAAGAAATGTATACTTTGCCTGTCGGTTTAAGCACATTGTACGGGGAATATAACGCTTTCTGGAATCATATTCTGGCCGGAACAATGATCATGACGATTCCGATTATCATTGTTTTCCTGATTTTCCAACGCCACTTTATCCGAGGGATCGCAACCACCGGAATAAAATAGGGTAGATGATTTTCACAAGAGGTCCGATTAATTAATCGGACCTCTTGTGGTTTTAATACGATTTAAAAGAAAATAATTTCTCAAAACTATAGTTAACTTTTTCTAACGAGACAGAGACGAGAGAAACAGAAGATATGAATAAGAGGAAACCAAAATTTTGCCAAAGGAAGAAGATCAGATTTACATACCGTAACAAAATATTTGTTTTGTTACGGTATGTGAGGGGATTACAGGGGATCAGGAGGCGATTTTTCTCCTATTCATCTCCTTTTATCCCTGTTTATGTAATCCGAAAACACCCATATAACCCCGGTTTCTCTGATCATCATTTCCAACCTGAAGATCTCTCTTACAGAAACTGTCTTCAGTTTTTTCAACCGCAAAATATTACTCGGCAACCCGGCTGATGCTTCTCCCTGTACATGCGATAATCACCATCTTGCTTCTGGCAGCATTTATTCATGGTGGCATTCCGACGATTGGTTGTATCCTGTTTTTAGCGCAAACCAATTTGCAAAATACATAGTTCGGATAATTCTTTCAACTTGACTTATTCCCGGTCTACCACTATTGTATTAGACAAATCATTTTCTGGAGGGCTTACAATTGGATAAAAGATATCAACTGGATCTGACGATTCAAGACTTGAGACAAGCTAAAAATATCATCCAGCGTGCCGTTGACCGCTTGGAGCAGATCAACCACAGTAAGAGTTTCACTCTTAATAACCTGGCAAATGACTTAAAGGATTTTATTGAAGAATTGGATTCTGATGAGGAATTTTAATTGGTATCATAGTTTTTCGGGTGTCGAATGGATCTTCTTCATCCCTGGTATCCTTCCGGCCAATCGAGGTAAATATATCCTTTTAAGATTCTTTCTTCCTTTATTCCCGAAAATAACAACCTTCTTATTTCGATTCTAAGGCCGTTTTTCTTATTTCCAATACCCAAACCTATCAAAAAAATAAAAAGGCTCTAAACCCGCTTAGAATCGCTCTGGCGGCTTGATTGGATAAACATTTGCAAAAACAGAACAATGCGTTATTATATTAATGTAATTGTTCGTTTTTTATATCGTTTTTTCTCTTTCGATCCACCAATCGTTCACTTCTTATCTCAGGAGGTTTCTTATGAATAATTTAGGGATCTGGAAGACTTTATTTTTGGGATTTCAACATGTACTGGCCATGTATGCCGGAGCAGTTGTTGTTCCCTTGATCGTCGGGTCTTCCTTGGGAATGAATCAACAAGACTTGGCTTACCTGATTTCGATTGACCTGTTTACCTGCGGAATTGCCTCTCTCTTGCAAGTGGCAGGCGGGCGATTCCTCGGCGTCAAACTCCCGATTATCCTGGGTTGCACGTTTACTGCCGTCCCACCGATGATCACCATCGGCAAACTTGAAGGATTACCGGCAATCTACGGTTCCATCATCGCTTCCGGGATCATCGTGATGATCGTTTCACAGATTTTCAGCAAGATTGTCAAGTGGTTCCCGCCTGTCGTCATCGGTTCGGTCGTCACCACGATCGGCGTCTCGTTGATTCCCGTAGCAATGAACAATGTCGCAGGCGGACAAGGTTCGCAGTCCTTTGGAAAAATCGAAAATTTGGGTTTGGCTGCTCTCACCTTGGTCATTGTAATTTTGCTTAACCGCTTTTTCAAAGGCTACATTCGCTCGATTTCCGTTTTGATCGCCATGATCATCGGCACGGCCGTGGCTTGGGGATTGGGAATTGTTGACTTTACCTCCGTCAGTAAAGAAAAATGGTTTCAACTCGTGGAACCCTTCCATTTTGGTTTACCGCAGTTTCACCTGTCCTCCATCCTTACGATGACCCTGGTTGCCATCGTCAGTATGATCGAATCTTTGGGTGTCTTCATGGCCCTGGCCGACTTGTGCGAAAAAAAATTAAGCGATAATGACGTCAAAAAAGGTTTCTTGGCAGAAGGATTGGCCTATGTGATCGGCGGGATGTTCAACTCTTTTCCCTACACCAGTTTTTCGCAGAATGTCGGTCTTGTCGCCCTTAGCAAAATCAAATCGCGCTCGGTTATTGTCGCCGCCGGTCTCATCTTGATGGTTTTGGGGTTGCTTCCCAAAATCGCGGCGATCACAACCATTGTCCCCAATGCGGTCCTGGGAGGAGCAATGGTACCGATGTTTGGAATGGTTATTACTTCGGGAATTCGCATTCTCTCCACCGTTGATTTCAAACAAAACGAGAATTTGCTCATCGTTGCCTGCTCCATCGGCATCGGACTGGGAATCTCCGTCGTTCCCTCAGTATTTAAAGAAATCCCCGAGTCCATCCGGGTAATCGTGGACAACGGAATTGTCATTGGCAGCTTAACGGCCATCATCCTCAACCTCATATTGAACCGAAAAAAAGAAACCGCACAACATGTCAACACTCCCCAATCTGCTGCAGAAACCTTATAAAATGAGAAAAAGGAGAAGGATTTTGATCCTCTCCGAGGTTGTTGACAAAGAAGGTCAACAGCCTTTTTTGTTGAAAAGGTATAAAAAAACATTCCGAAGGAAGGTTTCTATGTTCAGG
>NZ_JAECVZ010000064.1:0-3976 GCF_016055135.1 Thermoactinomyces sp. CICC 10521
ATCCTTCTGCCAACGAGTAAAGCGATAATAGCAGGTTTTCCAAGAACCATAGCGCTCGGGGAGGTCTCTCCAAGGAGCTCCTGTCCCAAACTTCCAAAGGATCCCGTTTAAAATGATCCGGTGGTCTTTCCATTGACCTCCACGCTTACCGTTTGAGGGAAACAATGGTGCGATCTTTTCCCAAGCTTCATCCGTAATTTCGTATCGCCGTCTCATCATAGATGTCCCCTTACGAAATGTTGTGTTAATTTTCATTCTAGAACGGAATCATAGAATATTCACCAGACACGCCCTAACATAATTCGCCCAATTTTTGAAGTCGTCTTTTAAGGATAGCAAAGTTCGGTTTATAAATAATCCCCAACACTTGTTGTGAGCTATCGTAGAACCTTACACTATGGTCTCCTTCTGGATTAACAACTATTGCACTTTATTTTGAAACAAGTGAAAATAATTGGTATGATTCATTTAGACCGTTATACCGACTGAGGTGATACATATATTTAGGCCGAAAATAGGAAATCGTATATGGATTGTGGGAAGTTCCGGATCTGGTAAAACGACTCTTGCTGAAATAATGAGTAAAAGGTTAAAGATCACTCACTACGAGCTTGACCAATATTTTTGGGGACCTAAATGGACAAAAGCAAGGGATCATGAATTTTTAGAGAGCATTTCCAAAATATGCAGCCTAGATCAATGGATCATTGAAGGGCTGTATCCCCATGTGAAGGAACCAATAATGAATCGAGCAGATACCCTCATTTGGCTAGATTTTCAAATGCACATTACTCTGTTTAGGATAGTATCGAGAACTATTACAAATGTAGTAAAAGGGAAGGAACTCTGGAATGGGAACCGTGAAAACCTAGCCCATTTGTTTGGAGATTTTCTCCCTTTTATCATCAGAAGTCATAAGAATAACCGAGAATTTGTTGAAGAACTATTCAAAGAGGCTAGGGAAAATATAACCTACATATGTATTAAATCTACTAGTGAGTTCAATAGCTTTGTTAATTCATTGACTAAAAACTCGAATATATAGTCACTCAGCTAAATAGCGTGCATGCTTTGAAAGCAATGCTTTTAGATCACCATACCAAGGCATTAATTCCTGGGCTTGGTTTATAGATTTCCACTCTACTTTTTGTATTTCGGTATCAATTCCGAGCATAATTTCTCCACCCACGATCTTACCCCGGAATGTGATAAATAAATCATGATCTTTAGCGATACGTTCATTGATATTAACAACTCCATCAAGTTCAACATCTAAGCCCGTTTCTTCTTTTACTTCACGAATTGCAGCTTCCTTAAAAGTCTCACCATCCTCTCTCTTTCCGCCCGGAAGGCTCCAAGACTCTTCATTTTGAACCATTAGTATATTTTCACCTTGATTATCTGCAATCAATACATACACCACATCAACACGCTTTAATTCGTTATTAATCTTAATCACCTTCATTCTGCCATTTTTTTCAATACGCTTACCATTTTATTTATATTAGTAATATTGTCAATATGTAGCTCTGATTTGGATTTAAAAGAAAAAAGCTCTTGCTTTACGAACAAGAGCTTTATAAAGATAGAAGCACCCTTTTTCGTTTCCGAAAAATTGCCCACTCTTTATAACCAATCTCCATCAAAAATGTCCTCACCTTTTCCCAATCATCTGCAACACGTTCAGGTTCATGTGCATCTGAACCGAAGGTTACTTTTACACCATAGAAACACGCTCTTTCAAGTATTTCATCCGAGGGATACCATCCACCACAATCTTTCGTCTTTCCCGAAGTATTTACTTCAATAACCACATCACATTCAGCAATAATCTTTAATGTTTCATCCACTATATCCGTTTTGACTTGAGAAAAATAAGGACACCGTGCTTTGATTGCATCTATATGTCCAAGGATATCAAACATTTTACTCTTTGCCGATTCCTGTATTAAAGCATAATAAATCTCCTTTTCTCTCAAATATTCTGATTCTTTTAATCCTTCCCATCGTTGTTTATTAAATATATTAATGCCGCCAGTTCGATGTACTGAACCAATAATATAGTCAAATGGAAACTTGCCGAAAATATTTTTGTAAATGTCTATATATTCAGGGAAGAAGTCTGACTCTACTCCCAATAAAACCTCTATTTTATCTTGATACATCTCCTTGAGATGTAGCACTTCACATACATAGTTAGGAAACTCACTTTTAGCCATAGCTACCCAAGGTTTCAAATGATCCTCTTGACTTGCAAAGAAAGGGGAATGGTCCGAAATACCAATAACCTGAAGGCCATAATTTATAGCTGTTTTAATATAGTCCTCTAAATTTCCAATTGCATGACCACACCGATCATGATGAGTATGCAAATCAAACTTCATGTTTTTAATCTCCTTTATTGTAGTAACCTACTGAGCCGTATACCCTCCATCAACCATTACATTTTCCGCCGTCATAAAACTAGCCTCATCTGAAGCCAAAAATACTATTACAGAAGCAATTTCTTCCGGATCAGCTGTACGTTTAAGCATATGAGCACCACCAATTTCCGGATGTAAATCAGCTTGCTCTCGGTTTAACCCCATAGTTTTCATTATGAATTCCTCTCCATTCTTGGTCCAAACCGTTCCAGGACATACAGAATTGACACGAATGTTATGTTCGGCTAGATCCAACGCCATACAACGAGTCATATTAGCGACCGCAGCCTTGGTAGCATTATATGTCAGGTATTTAGGCTGGGCAATGAAGCTTGATGTTGATGCAATATTGATAATTGCTCCCTTTCCCACTTTGACCATTTCCGGGACCACATGTTTTACACACAATGCATACCCCATGATATTTACATCCATGATTCTTCTCCATTCATCAACAGTCGCTTCAATTCCACGCATAATAAATACTGCTGCACCATTTACTAGAATGTCGACTTGACCAAACATTTCGGTAGTTTTTTTGACCATGTTTGATACACTACTTTCATTAGCTGTATCTGTCTCTACATAAAGTACAGCACCACCTTTTTTCTTCAATTCCTGTTCAGTCTTTTTACCGACCTCTTTATTAATATCAGCAATAACGACTTTTGCTCCATGACAAATAAATGCTTCACATGTTGCTCGACCAATCCCCTGGGCTCCACCAGTGACAATAACTACCTTCCCTTTAATCCCTTTCATCTATTTTTTCCTCCTTAGAATTTAACCTAAAAAACTCCTTTCCAGAATATTTTCTAACAAAATTCGAAAAGTGGTTTAGAGCCTCAGATTCCGTAGCACCGTTACGTGGACTTTTAAACAATAACGAGCAAACTTCATCAATAACGCCGGACAAACCAAAATTTTTGGAAGTCTGTGCAACGCGAATTGCATTAATAACTACACCAGCAGAATTGGGACTATCTTCAACCTCAAGCCGTAATTCTAATGAAATAGGAGACTCCAAAATAGAGCGCCCTTCTAATCGCAGATAACAAACCTTATTGTCACCGAGGTACTGTATATATCCATTTGGACCGGCAGAGACATTACTTGCATCAATCCCGGCTGCATTCAATGCATTACGTTTAGATTTTTGTTTGCTGGTTGACCTTCCCGGCGATGAAAGGTTGAAAAAATCACTATTGCCACCAAAATTAAGCTGATACGTATTTGTTATTTCTATACCGCGAGATTGAAAAAGCTCAATTAATGCGGTATGAAGTGTTGTGGCCCCAAGATGGCTCCTCAAATCATCTCCCAGTAATGGTACTCCGCCTTCAAGAAATTTTTTTTGAAAGTACGAATCGGTCGCTACAGGCTCCGGGGTTGCATTAATAAAAGCAACTTTTGCCTCCAATGCAGCAGTGGCATAAGCCCTGACTGCTTCATATGTGTCAACGCCGGGATTAAATTGACCCACTTCAGCCGGTTTAAAATTGACCCACCCCGGTGCCTCATTTAGCCTTTGAAGGTTCCCCGTAAACTCCACT
>NZ_JAECVZ010000065.1:0-3590 GCF_016055135.1 Thermoactinomyces sp. CICC 10521
GGCCACACTCTGCGTTGGGGTACCTGTCTCCAAAGGAGTTCCGTCAACGTTTTACCTCAAATGCGGCTTAAAATGTCTGGACTTTTGGGGTTCATTAAGGATTTTATCTACCTTGACCCGCAGATCCGGATGAAAGTAAAGTCCCGTGGCTGGACGAAACGGGGAATGATACGACTGCCGGTGTTTCAAGAGTTTGTATTTGAGAGATCATCTGTTTAACAGATGGTTTCTTTTTTATTTACCGAATCCATGCGCTGGAAGCTGTCCAAAACACGGCCTCTACATAAAAAATATCGCAAAAGGATAAAAATATATTGTAAAACGATAAATTGTGCATTAAAATCAAGTTGACAAAAAATAAGTGGAGGTGCTTTATATGAAATCAGAAACACTCTTTTTAAAGATAGTTGTTTGTCTTATTGGAATAACGGTACTTGCTTTGTCTATAATTGCGTCGCCTTTTATAGCAAATGAATTAGCAAAAGGGTTGGATTGGTTGTTAGTTTTGTTTGTAATAGATTTGTATGCATCGGCAATACCGTTTTTCGTTGCATTGTATCATACTTTAAGACTTTTAAGCTATATTGATAAGAACATTGCTTTCTCGGAATTATCTGTTAGGTCTTTAAAGTATATAAAATACTGTGCATTCACATTCAGTATGTTGTATGTGTCAGCCTTACCAATGTTCTATCTCTGGGCGAAGGGAGCGGGTGCCCCAGGTGTCATGTTATTTGGATTGGTCATTATTTTTGCTTCCATTGTGAATGGAGTCTTTGCTTCTATTCTTCAAAAACTGTTAAAAAATGCCATGGATATAAAATCAGAAAATGATTTAACGGTCTAAGGTAAATACCGTGGCAATTATAATCAATCTTGATGTGATGCTGGCTAAAAGAAAAATGAGCCTCTCCGAACTTTCGGAGAGGGTTGGAATAACGATGGCTAATCTTTCTATATTGAAAAATGGAAAGGCAAAAGCGATTCGATTATCAACTTTAGATGCGATTTGTAAGGCTTTAGAATGTCAGCCTGGAGATATTTTAGAATACAAAAGTGACGAAGACACTCAAGGATAATGTTGCTGAAAGTTTTGACTTATGATTGGAATCATATGGGGCATCTGAAGTTTGCAGATATTTATAGGCAAGTCTTGGACAAAATCATAATCATGAAAGAAATGGCCGAATTACGCCGTTACTTCAGGCAATCTCCAGGCAGGATCATCGAGACAAAAAGGGAGTATGGCAATGTATTTGAAAGAGTATATTCGTGTGGAAAGCGGTGAGATTCTAGCGGACGGGTGCGACCGGCAGGGTTGATCGAATTTCCTCCGCCGCCAGATGTTCGGAAGGCGCAGTGTGGTCCATTGTCCAGCATGGGAAGATTGGCGAAGATAAAGATTTTCTCTATTTGGACCCGCAGATTCGGATGAGGGTGAAGTCGCGAGAATGGACGAAACGGGGTATGATTCGGATACCGATCTTCCAGTCGTTCTTGTTTGAAGGTGATCATCATGCTGCTGGATGATGGCCATCAAGAATTCATGCTGAAATTGAAGCGATATGTCCATCTGGAGGTTCTGCTATCGGCATTATCCCGTGATCGAAAGCAGCTCTCGCATCTGAAGATGGCCGATGTTTATGGATGGATGATAGATCAAGTGATGGATCGTATCTTAAAGGACATGACGGAACTTCGGGGATATTTCAGAAGATCGCCGGGGGAGATCATCGAGATCAAACAGGAACCGGGTATCGCTATGTATCCTACAAGTACAAAGGATATCGGCAGGAAATGAAGTTCCTGAATGAGTGGATCAAGGTTGAGTGCGGCGAGATCTTGAAGGAGTAACTTCGCCACATGGAATTTTATATTATCATAAGTTATAAAGAGGATAAAATACGAATTTTTGTTTGTGTAAAAATAGCGTGAATTTACCATCCATTTCCAATAAAATGGAAGGAGGAGGGGATTCAAGAAAGAGGAAAGTGAAAGGTTTAGCAATCAAAAAAAACAAAAAAGAGGTGTTTTCTTTGTTGAAAAGAACAGTTTCAGTCTTGGTATGCCTCGTTTTATTAGCGCTTCCGCTAGTCAGTTATGCTGCTACCCACAGTTTTGTTTACGACTTCAACAAATCGATAAGAAGCCGTGATTTCAAATTTAAAGGCTATCATGATTTGACGCTTACCTTTAAATCCGTCACTTGCCGAAAAAATCAAACCATGAAAGTAGAGGTCAAACACAATGTTTCCTGGGGACGGGATACCACAATAGCCCGTAAAAATATATCTGAGTGCGGTGGAACCATCAGACATATTGGTTTTGATAACAAAACGCCTGTTTATTTTATCGTGACCAAAAACACAAAGGACAAATTTTGGGTTCAGGGAACCGGGAAAATCCACAACTGATCCGGTTTGATGAGTAAACTCAACAAATCTTAAATCTCCATATCACAAGAAATGAGAACACTTTTAGATTTTTCGATTTTTATGCCCTATTTCATTTTGGGGGTACCTAGGGTATTCGAAATAAAATTTCATCGCTCTATGAGGCTTCTAGACGCCTCTTTTTTGTTGTTTTGAGGTTTTTTGAACAAAAAAACCGCCTCAGCAGGCGGTGGTAAGTATATCAATCCGTCGTGGTGTTGTTGGTTTTCAGTTTCCCTGTTTAGAGACAAATCTTTTTTAATTTCTACTCATCAACATAGACAAGCCTGGTGAAATTCGTTTCCTGCTATCCATCGTTTTTACAAATCACGGATAAACGAACGTCACAACCTGATTTCCTTATGTATCAGCTTACAATATCTTTCTTGGGCATGACTTCTGGATGAAATCCATCCTCTTGAACATATCCCTTCACCGACCAAATTCTCAGACGTTTCTCTCTCGCATCAGCTTCTGCTTTCCGGTATATATCTTCATAAGCATATTTTCCGTAGGCATAAGCCACCCGGGCGTATCCATTCTTTAATAATAAGCGGTTTAAATTTTGGCCGTTCACAAACACATGACCAATCAGACGGCCATATTTGTCTTTTGCACCTGTACCGTGTAATTCAACTTCAACAAGTTTCGCCCGAGAGATTCTCCGCTTCGTAAATTGTTTGGCTTCTTCTCCATACGGCTGTTTCCCCTTTTGGGCGTGACGGGTCTCCGGGCAATCTACTAAAATCAGGCGGATTTTTACCTTTTCACCTCTCACGATCCCCCGAATGGTATCTCCATCAATGGCTTCCGCTTGCTTTACGACCAGACGTCCCTTTTTGGGCTTTCTTGTCTTCCTGGAAGTCTTCTTTCGACCTGTAAAAAGCTGATACACCCATTTAATGATGGTTTGGATAATTCCTATTTTCATTGATCCACCCCCTGTTCATTATAGCAATAGAATTCTGATTTAAAAATATAGAAACATTTTTTTGATGAACAAACAGCAATTAGCTGCCCATTTACAAATAAATAACTTGAACCCATAGAGGGTTCAAGTTGAGATTGATGACAAACCCCCCCCTTTTCTTCGGAAAAGGAATGGGGTTTTGTATATTTCTAGGATATATACAGATAAAGTAAACCTGATGTGACCTA
>NZ_JAECVZ010000066.1:0-3509 GCF_016055135.1 Thermoactinomyces sp. CICC 10521
TACCGTGATTTTGTTAAACGCTTGGACTACAGCTTCCGGATCAAGGGAAAGAAAACCAGTAGTGATGCTTGCTACGGTGATAACCGAAGCAGCGACTTTGTGGCTGAAAATCCCTTTCCACAATGAGGAAAAAGTGCCTTTCACTTTGGAAACAGCCTGCGGGAAGCGGAGTTTTTGCAATCCTTCTTGGAGTCGGCTGACCCCTTGACCGACACGACCCATTTGCCCCATTTTGGAGACTTTGCTCGCCTTGGAAACTTTGCTCAGCATGCCTGCTTTGCTCAGTTTGCCTAGTTTATCTACCCCTTTTGCTCCGACAAGGGAACCCACCACATAACCTTCCCATTCCGCCCTGCTGCTGGCGTCTCCATGGATGACATCTCGTTTAAACGACTCAGAAATAGTTCGCCAGATGGCCTTTCCAGTTTCAACAGGGTGCAAGATCGCACTGACAATCCCTTTTATCGTTTCGATGGGATGAACGATCATGTAGCCAATCCCCTTGACTGTATCCCACAGGCCTCTCAATATCCCGACTTTAAAACTTATTCTTACAATCAAAGTCGTGAGGATTAATGCCAAGATCCCGTCCAGCCAATCCCCCTGCTTGGCTTTTTCCCATTCACGGTCGGCTGTTTGTTTCAGCCAATTCCAGCCGCTGGAGACCTTTTCCTTTGTCCAATTCACTGCTTTCGCGATCGGCTCGGGAACCCAGTCCCATGAGCCATCTACTTTCTGTGGCTCCGGCCCTTGTTGAACTTTTTCAAAATGATCATTCACATGAGGAACATCAAAGCTGCCCCCACTGGCAAAAACTTGACCACCTCCCAACATGCCAAAGCCAACCAAGGTCAAAAGAAAGACGATTACGAATCGATAAAAATATTGATTCATCTCTCCCATTACGGAATATTCATGATCCGTAATGGATTCACCCCTCTCTACCAAAAAGGATTGGATATAGGAGCAAAAAAGACAGACTCGACCTTGGGTCAACTCTGTCCGATAAAAAATGTTGAAACAGTAACTTGGCTTTTAAGCGTTTGAGACCAATTCTCACGAAAATTGATTCATTTAAAATAATAAATAAATATACCAGTTTATTTGTAATATGATTCATTTTATTTTTGTCTAAAGAAGTAATTTTTAAGATTATAATATCAACCCAGTATGTTAGGAAATCTGAAGTTTTTGGACGCAATGTGTGAACTTTTTTCACTAATCGTCTGTAAAACAAATTGAATCGATAGTCTCAAAGCGAATTGGACATCATTTTGAGACACTTAAAAATGTTCCCCTTAGTACATGAAAAACGCCGAAACCGCTATTTTCAATGAAGCGATTCGGCGTTTTTGTTACTATTGAAAATCGACGACATTTACTTTGTTACAAACGGTGGTGTAAAACAATGACCAATCCTCTTGTGGCTCTAATGCCTTCTAGGGCAAGGTAGTCACGCTCTTTGAAAGAGCCTGATGAAAACCGGTTAGCTGGAAGAAACTCGTGCTTTCATCACATGCCCCAATTAAGCATTTTTAATTTTTGCATTCAGTTCCGATTCTTCATACCAAGTCTTATCTTGAAAATAAAATGCTTTTGACGAATCCGTTTGTTGAAAAACAATATGATAGGGTAAATCCTTACCACCTAATTGAAAATATAAGTCACACAAGTAATTTGCGTAATAATTTCTTGCAAAGTTCATCACTTCATCCATTAATTCGTAATCATAACCTTCATGATCTTCATTCCAGACCAGGTCTAGATCCTCAAAAGGTTCGCAAGCAAAAACTGCACTTTCCAAAGAAGAATCACTTATTTGATTTCCATTTTTATCAACGGAAATCATTTGTCCAAAAAAGTTATCTTTAGGTAGCGGCCTTGCCTCATAAAAAAGTTCATCAATGTCAAAATAGAAGTGAATCACTTTTGTCTTAGGGTGATAAGGAAAAGTCACAACTGTTCTCATGTTATCTTCAAATTCCTCGTGGATATTAGCTTGAATCTTTTTCTTAATATCTTCTAAATTCATCATCTTCACCCCCAATTCCCGTCACAAAGGAATCGAAATTTGCATTTTTTCTGCTGCTTGTTCATTCTCATAATACAATAGGTTTTTCATTAACTAGATAAACCTTCTAACAAAAAAAACCCCAGTCATTTGATAGGCTGGGGCGTCCTCATGCAAATTGGATCAATCATTCTGAGATAAGACAAAATGTTCAACATCTACTCCCAATCAAGCTCATTTGATAGTTCCCCTGTCTGATAAAAATGCTCAAAAGCTTTGACTACTTTTTGAAAACCTACCAGGTGAATGTCTGCTATATCGGTTGCAACTTGACCTGTGGCTAAAAATATATACTCATCTGGGTCGCCGTCTGGGTTAACTAACGTGTTGAATTCACCTTGTCCATCAAAAAACTCAACAATGTATAACCTTTGGCCTTTTTCTTCAATAAATTCTCCACCTGCTACTGTCATAAAGCCTACGTTTTCTAGTTTAAGGCTGGCTTGACTCACTTTTTTACCATCTAAACTACTCAATATACTAAAGATTTGTTCCCATGTAGGATTTTTTATCACTTGTGTCTTATCTTGAATACTTAACTCGAACTGTTTCATCTTATTTCACCCTACCAGCTTTTTCTCTTAAGACCTTCCCTCGGTCGAATAATTTCATCCCCATCAGGCGTTTTAACTATTAACTCGTCTAAACCTACTTCTTCAACAAGATTTTGAACTCCTCTACCATCACCACATGGGCCACAAAAGGGTCGATCTACAACTAAGGTTGCCTTTCCGCCTAGTATATTATGTTTTTTCCTGTATTGATAAAGATGCCAAAACACATCTCCTTCAGCATGAGTATACGTTTGACTATTTACAGCAAATTTTTCTCGAGGAACACCCAATTTTCCTATTTTACCTTTAGCCCATTCTTTTCTTAGCTCTGAATATCCGCCTACATCAACTCCCCAACCACTTCTTCCCCAGATTTGAACTCCATCTGATTCAAGGACTGCCACAGTATTTCCACTCTTCAACACATCCTTCTGAATGAGTATGTCATCTTCTTTAAGCGATGGAAGACCTAATTGCTTTCGAACTTGGGCTACATATTGTAAATCAATATCTCCTTTAGCCTTTTGATACTTAGGTACATTATTAACTTTAACTACTTTCTTTCCCTGAATAATTGCTCCACCATCTGTTTTATATCTTACCGCTCTTCCGTCCAATCGGGTAAGACCATCTATATTGCTAGTACCGCCGCCTTGACCGTCAGGAGCATACAAGCACTTAAAAAACGGTTCATTCACGGAAGCAAAATATTTCGGCGTTGGTTGATAGCCAAAACATTTTTCCGCATTTTTAAATGCCGTTTTGACTTCAAATTTCTCAGCAGCTACCGTGATTTTGTTAAACGCTTGGACTACAGCTTCCGGATCAAGGGAAAGAAAACCAGTAGTGATGCTTGCTACGGTGATAACCGAAGCAGCGACTTT
>NZ_JAECVZ010000067.1:0-3461 GCF_016055135.1 Thermoactinomyces sp. CICC 10521
TCCTTCTCCAGAAAAGCGATCATGTCGCTGATCTTCGCTTCCAGCGCCTCCCGGGTCTTGGCGGACAGAGCGAGCAAGTAATAAGGAAGACGGTGCCGGGCCGCACTCCTTTCTTCCGGATAGCTCTCCAGCACCAGATGGACATTGGTTCCGCTCATCCCGAAGGCGCTCACGGCCCCCAGTCTCCGCTTCCCTTCCTTGTCCTTCCACGGCCGGTTCGTTTTATTTACATAAAACGGGCTGCCCTTCCAGCGAATGTATTCATTTTCCTGCTCACAATGGAGGCTGCCCGGGATGGTCTCATGGCGCATCGCCTGCACCAGGCTGATCAGACTGACCAGACCGGAGGCGGCAAAGGTGTGGCCGAAATGGGTTTTGGTCGAGGTCAGGGCGCAGAAGTTTTCCTTGTCGGTATAGCTTTGAAAAGCATCGCGAAGCGCGTTGACCTCCACCGGGTCACCCAGGCGCGTTCCCGTTCCGTGGGCCACGATATACTCCAGATCTTCTGGGTTAATCCCGTACTGGTCATACACCTCTTTGTACAGTTGTGTCTGCGCCACCCCGCTGGGCGCGGTAATGCCGTTGGTCTTGCCGTCATAGTTGATGCCGCTGCCCCGGATCACCGCATGGATCGGGTCCTTGTCCGCGATCGCCCGGGAAAGGGGCTTCAGCACGACCACGGCCACGGCTTCACCGGGAACCATGCCGTTGGCTCTTTGGTCAAAGGCATAACACCGCCCATCCGGCGAGAGCATTCCCGCCTGCCCGATCGCTTCGAGCGTCTGCGGGACGAGGATCAGGTTGACTCCGGCGGCAATGGCCGTATCGCAGTCGCCGCTGCGCAGGCTCTGGCAGGCGAGATGGACAGCCACCAGTCCGGAGGAACAGGCGGTATTGACGGCCAGGTTGGGGCCGTTCAGATTGAGTACATAAGAGAGCCGGGCCGCGAGAATCGCGTCATGGTTGGACGTGATCGGGGCATCAAAACCGGTCAGATACTTGTAATCGCCATTTTCCACCCCGACAAACATGCCGATCTTCCGGTTCTTGATCTGCACCGGCCCATAGCCGGCATCTTCCAATGCGTTCCACGCTTCCTGAAGCAACAGCCGCTGACGCGGGTCCATGCTCCGGGCTTCGCGCGGCGAAATTTCAAAGAACAGGGGATCGAATTCATCGACACCGGGAATGGCCCCGAATTTCCATCGTTCCGCCCCGCTCCCCGGCCAGCGTTCCGCCCCGGCGGCGCGCACCTGATCCTCTCCGTTCAGCAGATGCTGCCACATTTCTTCAATATTGCGCGCTCCCGGGAACCGGCCGCTCATCCCGATCACGGCGATCGGTTCGGGAACTGCGGAAGGCCGCGCTTTCTCCTGCACCGGCTGCTTCCTTCGCGATGGCTCCGGTTCGGCCGCCGGCCGGACGGGCATGTCCACCGCCGGCTTCCTTTCCGGGGCAGGCGGCGCTTCCCGGTAAAACGCCTCCAGCGCTTCCTTGTGTTCGGACAGGTAATAATCGGCCAATTTGCCCAGGGTGGGATAGCCGAAGAAGACCGCCGGGGTCAGCTCAATGCCGTAATGCCGGGTCAACTGTTCGGCAAACGCCGCCAGTGTGATCGAATCAAAACCGAAATCGGCCAGGTTGCTGGTGAGATCCAGTTTCTCGCGGGGGATTTTCAGCAGCTGGCCGGAGAGCTCCTGCAAATCCCATTCCAGGCATTGCCGCACGCTGAGCCCCTTCATCTCCGGCCTGCGCCCTTTGCCGGCCGGCAGCCCGGCTGCCGGTTCCGGCTGCTGCGGCTCCGGCTCCCTGTACAGCCCCAGGAAACGATGCACCCGGTCAGGCTGACCGGCCAGAACCAACAATTGTGTCTGTTCCTGCCCCAGCACGCGCTCAAGCAAGTCCAGGCCCTCTTCCGTTTCCAGCGCGCGCTGGCCGCTCGATTTCAGGTAGAGGCGGGTCTGCTCATCATCTCCCAAGCCCATGCCGCCTTCCTTCCACAGCGGCCAGTGAACCACCAGCGTTTTGCCGCTGCGCAAACCCTGCCTTTGCTGCCGGTTGCGCTCCCGGGCATAAGCCGTCAGGAAGCGGTTGGCGACGGCGTAGTCCCCGGCGCCCATGTCGCCGAGAATCGCCGCGGCGGAGGAAAAACAGAGAAGAAAGTCGAGCGGTTCCCCGGACAGCACCTCATCCAGCACTTGGGTTCCCTTCACTTTCGGGGCCAGCACCCGGGCAAAATCGGCCTCCGATTTGGTGAAGAGCGGCTCTTTGCTCTGCAAACCGGCCGCATGGATGACGCCGTTCACCCCGCCAAACCGCGCTTTGGCTTCCCGAAGCACTTCGCGCATCGCCACGGCATCGCAGACGTCCGCCTGCCGGTACAGCACCCGGCTGCCCGTTCCTTCCAGCAACGTCAGCTCCGCTTGCAACCGGGCATCCAGCGGCGAACGGCCGGTCAAAATCAGGTTGACCGGCCCGGAACGGGCCAGGCGGGCAGCCAGGATCCGGCCCAATCCGCCGCCTCCGCCGGTGATCAGGTAGGTTCCGTTCGCTTGGATGCGCCATCTTTCCTCTCCCAAAGAAACAGGACGGATCCGGCAGGTGTACCGCTGCTCTCCCTCATACAGGACACTCTGCGGTGAAGGGGTGTGCAACTCCGCCCACAGGAGCGACAGCCAGGCTTCCATGTCCACCGCCGGACCGGGACCGGCTTCCCGCAGAATCCCCGCGACGCGGGTCTGCGGCAGGATGAGGCCGAGGGAACGTTCCCAACCGATCCAGGATTCCAGACAGCAGCGTTCAAGGCTCGTTCTCCATGCCCCGGCCCATAACAGCCGGGACGGTTTCCGCCCGGCTTCTCCGACAGCCTGCAACAGGCGGAACAGAACGGCCGAATCCTCAATACAGCCCGCATCTTCCAACGGCCACAGGTAGAGCAGCGCAAAATCCCCGCCGCAATCGGAAGCGAGGCTGTCCAAAACCTGGCGGAAAGCCGCTCCGTCGTCGCGGTTCAGGCGATACTGTCCCCGGCTCTGCTTGCCGGAGGAACGGCCCTGGGCCACGAAGATCACTTCCGTCCCCGGCTGGCGTGCTTGCACGGCCGCACGCACGGCCTCTTGATAATCCGGGTTCGACAGAAAACAGACCAGTGCCGCCGGGGTGGACACCCGGCCTTCCGGCAGATCCTCCGCCTGCCACTCTTCGGCAAAGGTCATCAGTTCATAGCCTTCTTCCTCCGGTTCTGCATTTCCGGCAGGTTCTGTTTCTGCCGCCGCCATCGTCTCCGCCGGGACAGGGGCAGCGGTTTTCGCTTCAGGAACCCAGTAACGTTCCCGGGCAAACGGATAGGTGGGCAGAGGAACACGGCTGTATTGCCCGTCCGCAAACAGCCCTTCATAATCCAGTTCATATCCCTGAACGTAAAGCTCGGCCACAGTGGCCAAATTCTCCAGATAGTCAGC
>NZ_JAECVZ010000068.1:0-3313 GCF_016055135.1 Thermoactinomyces sp. CICC 10521
TCGTAAGGGGACATCTATGATGAGACGGCGATACGAAATTACGGATGAAGCTTGGGAAAAGATTGCTCCATTGTTACCCTCAAACGGTAAGCGTGGATCTTGTATCAGCATCCAGCTGTCATGGAAGCAGCCGTTGTCGGCGTTCCCCATGACAAGTGGGGAGAGGTGGGCAAAGCCTTCGTTGTACTGAAAGAGGGTTGCCGGGCGACTGAAGAGGAACTAATTGAATTTTGCCGTCAACATCTTGCCTCCTACAAATGCCCCCAGTCAGTGAAGTTTGTCGATAGCCTGCCAAAAAGTGCCGTTGGTAAAGTGGTTCGGCGGGTGCTGAGGGAGCCGTACTGGGAGGGCAAGGAACGGAAAATTTGATAAGAAACGAAGAGGAGGGAAAAGATGAACGCCTTTGATCGTTTGGCTGTCATAGGGTAGTACCAGCAAACATGCCATTACCCCAAAGTAGATTTTAAATTTAAATATTTTGATATTTATGAAAAATATGTGTTAAAAGCGTGAATTTTTTCTATTAACCTCTCTATGTCGTCATGTCAATGTTCCACCCATTCAGTCTAACTGATGTAGAAATAAAAAAAGGCTTAGTTCCTTTACATTGGAACCAGCCTTTTTTGTCTAATTCGGGTAAATTCAAATCAAACTAATCATTTCTTCTCTCTTGATCTTCTTGTCACTGCCTGCTGGATAGTTTGCAAGGAGATATTCTTTTAACCGTTCCACCCATTCTTCTTGGTATCCGTCCACTTTCCTTATTCTCTCCATGAACTCGCCCTGAGTAAATTCATCATTTATAGGTTCAAATTCTTGCGGGCATTTATGTTCCCTATTATCAAATATATATGCTTGTTTTATTGTAAAAAAAACTGCATAAAATACACACCAATAGACTAATTCCGCTTGTAAATCGCCTGGGAAAGGGTCATATTCAAGAGAAATAACGTAAAAGCCCTCATCTTCATCACCTAAACTCATATACATGTCAGATCCAGTATACTTCTTCTCTTCTACCCATTCCCAACACAAATCAATTGTTTCTCTTACTACAGGATAACAATCATAATTAGTTAATTTATCTAATATTTTTTCCGATAATGTTAAATAATAAGCAGCTTTCGCATCAGCAGTTACATGCTCATACCATTCCACAATCTATAACCTCCTATTTAATCAGGGTATTTATATTGTTTACCATTTTTCACCATAAAGAAATGTTTTTTCGTAATTTTTGCTCCCTCTTCTATCTCGCTTGATACAATTATTTCAAGATTTGGGTACCGCTTACTTAATTGATATAATATCCCTTTATTTGTATTAGGGTTTCTTCCGAGTCCTGACTTACATGCTGGACAGACACCATCTGAGTTTGATTGATGAATATATAGTTTTCCTTTTACATCTTGAGGATTTGGATATAAAGCATCAACTTTTTCAACAAATTTATTGATAACCATTTCTTCAGCATGTCTATCATATGGAGGGTTGAATGGTGCTTTAATCGGTCTATTTGGCATTTCCTCATCTAAAGGCTTTAATCCTGCTTCTGGTGGTGCTTCTTTTATAACTCTTGGAGATGCACCTTCAAATACTATACCTTCTAAACCTTTGACATCTGTTCTACCAACAGCTATCGTATCTATATCAGTACCTACTTTTTCTCTGAGATTTTTTAAATCATTTTCTAAAAGTCCTGTGTTAATGCATGGCGTCGCTACTGCAAAATAACCCCGTACCTGGTTAAGTGCAACGCAATTGGTCGTGCTTTTGAAGAGATTTTTTACAATCGGCGTTTTGGTGAGAAGTGGTTCCAGTGAAAATGCTGCCTTGTTGATGGCCGGTTCAGCGAAATGGACAAGGCTAACCATTCCTGCGCCAAAGATCCCAGAGAAGATCATGATTTTCCAGTTGATCTTTCGACCGTGCAGGAGGTCGTCGGCAACACTGGTTCCCGCTCCTTCAATTGAACCGATAAATCCGGATCGGGTGAAGATTTTTTGCAGCGGTCCGGGCAGTTTCCCGATCAGTTTGCTTCCTCCGCGGAGAAGCGGTCCAAGAAATCTGGATTCGGCCAGTCCTGTCAGCAGCTTCTGCCCAACTCCGGTGGCCAGGGCTCTTGAGGCTCCGCCGGCAATGCCCGCCCCGCACAGGCCAAGCAATGCGCCAATGGCCGCATCCAGGAAGGTGTTTTTATCGATTCTCCCGCCATTCAGGGCGACGCTGATCAAGAACGACGAGGCCGCACCAATTAATACGGAGGCTCCCAGCGGAGGGGCGACAAAACATAACACCACCCCGACTATCACCACAGCAGCACATGCGATGTACTCTTTATATTTTACGATCCAATTCCATGCGGCGGACAACCCATCTACGACAACTTTGGCGATTTTGTCACATACATTACAGATCCAGTCCCATGCTTCGGAACAAACTTCCTTTGTTTTATTCCAGGCACTGGAGACGGTTTCCTTTGTCCAATTCCATGCTTTCGTAAGCCAATTTCCATCTCCATCCTCTTTTTCTTTTTGGGAAGTTGAGGTGACTGGCGCTTCCTTCGCTGGAGCCGGACCTGGTTGAACCTTTTCAAAATGGTCATTTATATGGGGAACGTTAAAGCTGCTCCCACTCGCAAAAGCTTGGTCACTCCCCAAAATGCCTATCCCAATAAATGCGAAAAGAAAAATGATGATGAAGAGTTGAAAAACTTTACTTACACGAAAAGAAAAGAATCTTCTCAAATTCCTCTCCCCATTCGTTTATGTATTTGTTTATAGCAATATATTATGTCAAGCGGGAATTGATGGAAAGAGGAATTCCTTGCTTATAGCAAAACATCCTAATTCTTTTATAAATGATAACCTTCCTTGTTTTCCTTATTACATATCTTCCCAATATAAAAACCCCCGGAACACCGAGGGGTGGTGGAGCATAGCGGGCTCGAACTGCTGACCTCTACACTCCCATTGACATAGAGATATTAGAGTTAATAAACGCAAATAACTCTAGTTATAGGCTTTTTACTTACCTTTGAACTTAAAAAGATACGCTTCCGGCACTTTAAACCAATACGATTTAGGATGTTAAGGTTGAATTTTGATTCAATCCATAGGCTTTCTTACGACCATTTCAACCCTTCTCAAACGAATAAGCTATGTCAATCCTCCCATCCGGAGAAATCACCACTTCATCCAACAACGTCTGAAACACTGTCAACGCCGGGATTAAATTGACCCACTTCAGCCGGTTTAAAATTGACCCACCCCGGTGCCTCATTTAGCCTTTGAAGGTTCCCCGTAAACTCCAC
>NZ_JAECVZ010000069.1:0-3253 GCF_016055135.1 Thermoactinomyces sp. CICC 10521
AAGAAATTTGGCGGTATTATTCGAAGGGGATTTATTCGACGGGGAGTGGGTCAATTCTTTTTCGGCGATCCTGGGTCAATTATAGACCGGCGGTAACAAACACCTGCAATAGATCCTCATTCTCCTCTTCTAGCACTTCAAACGCTTGCCGAATGTTTTCCACCTTTTTATGGGTGTATTCTTTTTGCCCCAGAATTAATATCTCTTCCTCCAGTTGGTGAATTTGTTCCTCTAGCTCGTTTCTTTTCTCCTCAAACTCTTGTTTCCTAATTAGTTGATCCAAATACAGGTCCACCAGGCTTTTCTTTTTCTCTTCCCACTGTTGCAATTGCTTTTGAATGGCTTTGAACTGGTTTTCCCTTTCCTGTTCCACTTCGCTCACAAAGTTGAAAGCAATGGATTTTCCTTTTTCTTTCAAGCATTGAATAACAAACTCCCTTACATCTTCGTACAAAATCGGCCAATGGTTCACACAGCCATGCGTTCCGGATCGACGGTAATTGGAACATTTCAAATAGCGGTATTTCCGCTTGGAGCCATCGGACGTACAACGACCATATTGGACCTGCATTCACTGCACTTGCAGATTCCCAGCAAATCATTCCATAGGGTAATGTTGACCTTCTCACCATTCCTTTCTTTTGGATTGGCTTTTTTTCAGATTGCCCGAGAGACAATCGGCATATGATGATTTTTAAATACCAGCCATTTTTCTCTGGGGTTGCGGATTTGTTTCTTACGCCCACCGATCTTTTATTGTCCTTTGCATACCAATCGAAGATCTGCCGTACGACCTAAGCTATCTCTTCATTGATCTTCAAAAATCCGTCCACCCGGTCAAACGTTGTACTGAAATCTTTAATCCAGTCGGCCTTTTTCCCCACATAAAAACCCCTGCCTTCTTGCAAATGCGGCAGGGTCACATGCAGACTATATCTTTAATTCGCCCAATCTTACCAACTCCACTACGGCTTGGGATCGTCCTTTCACATTTAACTTTTGCATGACGTTACTGATGCGTACCTTTTGCAAACTTTGGGACGAGTCCCCGGCACACCGAGGGTTTATTTTGGTGAGTCATACTGTGACCTGATAAAAAAGGCACAGGCTTTTTCCGCAACTTCATCACTCCAAAGCGGTGCTATGGAGCCATGAAAGAAGGCTCGTAAACATAAATATCGATGTCAAGACTACCGAGATATTGCTCAATTAACTTTTTCACTTCATCCCAATTTAGTCCACCTAAACCACACCCAAGAGCGGAAACAGCAACTGATTGGATATCTTTCGTTTCGATAATTCGTATAAGATCCTGTAGGCCTTGTTCAATGTACTCTAATTTAGACTTTTGACGCCAATGCCTTTTTGTGGGGAAGTTCAAAATCCATTTCTCTTGTTCAAAAACTGGGTAAACAATACCTGGCTTTAGTTTGCCAGCTTTACATGCTTGAACATATTGATTGAAATTAGAAGGGTATGATTTCTTGAACTGTAATGCCAATCCCTTTCCCATCACTCCAACACAATTAACGGGGTTTACAAGTGCCTCTGCATCTGACTCCAGTATGTTCCCTTTCACATAACGAATCATAATATCTCCCCTACTATCAAAAATAACATCAAAGACTCGGTTTTACACCGAGCCTTTTACAACCTTTTCATTCCAAATTTTTTCAAATTCAGCTTTCGTTATTTCTTTTGGGAAAAAGATCTCATAAGGATCTTGAGCAATCTCATCAAGGGGAGGTACCGGTACTTCTCCCAAACCAGTAGGGCCTACCTCAACATCATCGTAAGCATATCCAATGCTACCATCCTTAAATATCTCAATTTTCCTGACTTCATATCGCTCTTCGTCTAATTCGGAATATATTCTAACGGGTAAATCGTCATAGGTATGAATATGATCAACCATAATATATGTTCTTATTCCCTCTCTCATCATTTTGTAATATCCTCCGCCTCCTTTGACAATCTCTCAATGTATTTTTCCATAACTTTTCCGTAACTAACAATTCTATTCGATATATCTAGCGGAACTACATTCGGTATAACAAATACATTTTCTCGACCTTTTACTACTTTTAGACCTGTCACGTCGATTTCTATATAATGATCAAACTTTCTTCCTTGCCATGGTATCCTGATAAAAGCAGCAGATAATTGTCCAGGTCTTTTAGTACCAGGCTTAATATCAGATAAATATTGACCATCTCCGTATCTGGCGTCTTTAGGATTATTTGCTTTTAAGGATGGGTTCAACTTTTTAGATGATAATATTCCTTTGAGCCCTTCCTCATTAGTATAATGGTACAATGTTTTTATTATCCTTGATTTCCGGCTTGATTAGCCGCAGTTGTTTTACTTTCTTCTTTAACTATACTACCATTAATCTTACTACCCGCATTCCCTGTCCCACTACCACCGCCTGCATCCGGAGAATATAAGCAACTAACATCAGGGAACCGTACAGAAGCAAAATAACCCTGTGTCGGCTGCTGGTAAGAAACGCACTTTTCTAGCCGATTCGCTTTCGCCAGAATAGGTTCAGTATACTCTTTAAACGCGGTGGTCACTTTATTCACAACCGGCTCTATTTTCGGAACGATAAATACCCCTACCCCTAATAAGGCTGTACCGACTGCACCGGAAATCAGGGCTCGTTTCCAGTTGATCTTCCTTCCGTGCAAGATATCATCCACTATGCTGACGCCCGCATTTTCCACCCCGCTGATAAACCCTGCTTTACTGAACATTCGTTGGATCGGGCCCGGCATTTTGCTGATCAGCTTGCCTCCGTATTTTAAGCCGGAGCCGAAAACTCGTGATTCCACCAACCACGTCACCAACCTCCGGCCAACCCCGCTCTCCAATGCTCGAGAAACCCCTACAGCGATGCCATCTCCAATCGGGCCGAGCAATCCACCAATTGCCGCATCCATGAAGGTGTTTTTATCAATTCTCCCACCGTTCATCATGACACTAGGGCGTGTCTGGTGAATCACTAATTGAGCCAAATCATCAGGGAAATCAAGGTAATGGCAGCACAAAAATAAACCGCCCGTTTTTCATAGCGCGTGGCAAAGCCACGCCATTGCTTCAGACGGTTAATACAACGTTCAATCATGTTTCGACGTGCATATCGTTCTTTACTGAAGGAGAGAGGACGACCTGGCTTTTTGGACCGGCGCTCAGCCTGATTTTTACGCTCTGGAATCGTGTGGGGAATGCCACGTTTGAGGAGAAGACGCCG